>JBCCPW010000005.1:0-24573 GCA_039024735.1 Bacteroidota bacterium | reverse complement strand
GGAGGCGCTGGACCTGGTGGATGCGCTGAAGGGCGCCGCCTGACGCCCAACGCCCGCCTCGGTGCGTCTACAGAGGACACCGAGGCGGGGCGACGGCTGACAGGGCACTCCAACACATCGCCCCCGCCTCGCGCCGCCACCACGCAGCGCGCGACGGGAGCGGATCGCCGGGTACAGCACCACCGGCGAGACCGCAAGCAGAGAGTGGTCCCTATCGCATGACGGTGATCCGGCGGGTTGCCGTGCCACCTGGTCCCTCCACGCGTACCACGTATGCTCCGGGGGCGAGGTCGCCCGTCGGTAGACCGAGGCGGCGGGAGCCTGCGCTCATCGCTCGCTGCTCACGTTCGACCTGCCGACCCAGCGCGTCGAAGAACGCGACGGTTACCTCGCCCGCCTCGGGGAGGCTCAGGAGAGCCGCCGCAGTACCGCGCGTCGGGTTGGGGCCGACGGCACTGAGCGCGAACGCGTTCGCGCTCCGCCTCGGTGGAGACCACACGGGAGGGTGTCACGACGAGCGAGAATCGGTCGCCGGAGTCGTAGCCAGTCCGGCTCGCGGCAGACCGGTGCACGGGGGCGGGAAGAGCATCAAAACACACGAACACGAAGGCAGGCTGAAAATGGGTCGGCACGAATTGTGCCGGTGCTGATGAACGGGCCAGATATGCCTGTCCAGTCGCGCACACGCCCATCACGCAACTGGTACGTGGCACTGCCCGGAGCTGAGCAGTTTCCGGGTCCGGATGGGTAGAATGCCGCGATGGAGCCCACAGGCTGCCCGTCCACTGAGACCTGTACGGGCGGTCCGGGAACTGCTTTGTAGAAGATCACGGAGCTGTACTGGCACGATCCGTCATCCTCCTCCGCCCCGAAGTCTCGATTCAGAGCTGCGGAATCCGTACAGCCCCGTGAGGGAGCAGGGATCAATGTGTCGCACGAAGCAAGCGCGATACCCAATAGGAAAAGCAACAGGGTGCGCATCAGTAGGAGCGGGTGAAGTTGTACCACGTGAAGTACCACCACGTCCTGGTATCATTGAATGCGACCCAGGCATAGCTATACCCGTTATATGCCCACCGATATCCTGTTCGCGTACCGTACCACGAGTGCCAATCGCGACGCTGACAGTCCTGCAGACGTCTATACAAGGGCCTACCCCACGCATCATATCCAGTGAACACAGAGTATGGGGGGGTGCAGACGACGTCCGAGGCACCGCGTGTCTCGTAGTAGTCGCCCTGAACCCAACCAGAGGCTGCATTCCATTGGGCGGAGGCTGTACCTCCTGAGGCGAACAAGAGGATCAACAAGGGAAGGGAACTGCGCATGGGGAGAGTGGCTGGCGATGCCACAGGATCAGCCTGTTCGTTCCCTAGGACATCGTGGGATGCCACGATTCAACCTCATACCGCTGACTTTTCCCGCCTCGGTGCCGCAGGGCTGCCACGTGCTACCCGTATTGTGTCATCCTGACAGACTGTTTGGTAGCCGTTGCTCGGGTCCTGGCCGCCCCCTTGAGGGGGCTCCCGCAAAGCGGGTGGGGGTGTTTGCCTGGCCGTACCGCCACACCAACACCCTCCGCCGACGTTGTCGGCACCTCCCTCAAGGGAGGGGTTTGCTCTACCAAACAGCCTCTGAACAAACGCGAAGGATCTCGACTCGGTCCGTTCGAGCCTAGAATCACCGTTTCCAACGACGTGGAACGTTGGTATTGAGATCCTTCACTGCGTTCAGGATGACACAGGGACGAGGGTTGAGCGAGAACGTTGCAGTCCTGCCTCAGGACCGAGTCGGAAGGGGTGCATGCGAAAAGAGAGAGAGGTAGTCTCTTTATATGATTAGGACGTTGCCCGCGCGGTAGGGCGCTTGCCCCGCCTGACGCGTGCAGACCATTGTTCCTTCACTTGCCGATCTCGTGGGATTACACGAGGCACTGTTTGGCGCGGGACTCGTACCGTGGGGCTCACCTTCCCCCCTTTCTCATGTCTGACCTTCCCTGGTACGCCTCCAACTCCCGCTCTATGGGGATCCCGTGGTATGGCTTCGGAGACACCGTCGCCGTTCTCTATCGTGGTCAATCCACCCTTGCTACGACTGATTGCGAGGAGGTTCTCACAGAAGAGATGGTCACGGCGGCCTGGAACAACGCGTCGGCGTATGTCTCTCCTAGACTCAAGGCGTCTCTGAACCACCCTGCCATTCGGCTTGTGCGCAGCACCGTTCGCGACGCTGAGAGGGACGGAAAGCGGGCCAAAGCGGGCAGGTACACTTGGAGTATCATCTCCGATCTTCCCGATGTTCGGGTGCGCCGCGACGTGGACGAGGACCTCCTGTGGAGAGAGGACGATCACTTCATCCTCGGGCCAGACAAAATGGTGCTGCCCTGGCCCTTCCGAGACTTTAGCGGGAATGGGGAGGAGTTCAAGGCAGAAGACTTCAAGCGGGGCAGGGATTACAATCCAGAGACAGATACCAATGGCAACCTTCTTCTTGCTGGAGGAGATCGTCTTCTCAAGGCGCTCTTTCCAGAGAAGTCGGAGGATTTGGATGAGGATATCTACAATGCGGCAGCAGACGGAGTAAGCCTCAGGTCTCTTCTGATTCAAATCGTCAGGAAGGTGTACGAAGTAGAGGCTTACGATCTCCCGGAGACGGTGGACGTTCGGGCGATGCTCGCCCCCACAGACGCGACCTACCTCTCCATCTCTGGCAGCAAGATGACGCTGGTGCTCGGCTTCCCCGAGAAGCTTGTGGAGGACCCACCAGTTGCTTTTCTCATGTACCAACCCTGGCCCTGCGGCGCCTTTACGAAGGATGGGTTGGCGGAGCAGTAGGCTCTTTCGCGGATGAGTGGTCTGCGGTCGGTAGGTTCCAGCGTCGCCTGCTCCCCGGTCCGTGCGTCTCCGCCTCGGTCTGGTGGCGGCGCTGGTCGCGGGCGGGAGCCTGTCCGGCGCCGTCGTCGCCCAGCCTGCTCCCCTCCCGTTCCAGCACCTCGGCACCGAGGCTGGGCTCTCCGGCCTCGGTGTGATGGCCGTCGAGACCGACCCGGAGGGGTTCGTCTGGCTGGGCGCGCTGGGCGCGGTAGACCGCTGGGAGGGCGCCCGTGTCCGATCCTTCCCGACCGGCGGCAGCCGCGAGAACGGCTACATCTACGCCCTCGCGCGAGGCCCCGGCGGCGTGCTCTGGGCCGGAGGCGAGGATGGTCTCTGGCGCATGGAGGAGGACATGCTCGTTCCCGTCCGGTTGGGCGGCGCGTCTCCCCACGTCCGCTCTCTCACCGAGGCGGACGGGGCGCTCTGGGTGGGCACCGTTGACCGCGGCCTCTTCCGCCTCGGTGGCAGGGTGCTCCGCCTCGGTGACGGTCCCACTCGTGTCTACACCGAGGCGTCTGGGCACCTGCTCTCCGACAGCGTCCGGGCGGTGGCGGCGCTCCCGGACGGTCGGCTCGCCGTGGCGACGACGGGCGGTGTGAGCGTGATCTCAGCGGACCGGCGGCGTGTGCGGCACCGCCGCGAGATGCGGGATGCGCGGGGGATTGTCGTCGCGGCCGGTCGGGTATGGGTGGGGCGCTCGGACGGATCGGTGGTGGCGCTGGACGGATCCGCTGAGGCGCCGGGGCTGGGCGAGCCCGTGTCCGCGCTCGTCGCCTCTGAGGTGGCGCCGGGGTGGGTGTGGGTCGGCACGCGAGGCAGCGGGCTCCGCCTCTTCGACGCCCGGACCGGCACCTTCGCGCCCGAAGCGCCTACACCCGGGCTCCCGCGAGATGCCTCCGACTTCGACGTGCTCAGCCTCCACGAGCACGACGGGGTGCTCTGGCTTGGTGTCCTCGGCCTCGGCGCGTATCACGCCGAGATCCGCCGCTCGCCATTCCGTGTCATCAGCGATCCGCCGGACGGACCCCTCGGCGCCTCGCGTGTAATCGGCGCGCACCTCTCCCCGTCGGACCCGGATGTGGTGTGGGTCGGGACCATCCAGGGCGGTCTCCACCGTGTTCGCCGCTCCACGGGCGAGGCTGAGCAGTGGTTCGCCGAGCCCGGCCATCCGCTCCGCGTCGTCTTCGACGCGCAGGAAGACGCCGAGGGCGGCGTTTGGATTGCGGGCCAGACCTCCGACCTCTGGCGCCTCGATCCTGCAACAGGCCGAACCGAGACGGTCACAGTGGGGGGGCGTCTGACCGGAGACCTCATGCCCAGCCGGGCCTACCCCGGCCACCTCTGGGTAGCGACGGACGGGGCCGGGCTCGTCCGCCTCGATGTGGCCGGACGGGCCGTCGCGGAGCGGTACCTCGCGCGCATGGACTCCACGGCGACCGTATGGCAGGTGGCCGAGGCGGAGGATGCGCTCTGGGTGGCGACGGCCGGAGCGGGGCTGTGGCGGCTGGACCTCGGAAGCGATGGATCCGCAGAGCGGATCGTCCCCGATTGCCCCCTCGGTGACGTCCTTGCGACGGTCACCCTCGCGCCGGACGGGACGGTCTGGACTGGGGATGCCACCGGTCGCGTGCTCCGCCTCGATCCCGAGGCGGGCGAGTGCCGCACGTACGACCAGGCGGATGGGCTCCCGGCCGATGGCGTGGGCGCGCTCGTCGTGGACGCGAGCGGGGCCGTGTGGAACGCCACCAATTCCGGTCTCTTCCGCCTCGACCCCGAGGCGGGCGCCGTCTCCCGCTTCTCCGCTTCGGACGGCCTCCCGATCTCGTCGCTCTACTGGTACGCCCGGAGCGTGTCCGCTACCGGCGAGATCGCCTTCGGCGGTGAGGGGGGAGCGGTCGTCTTCGATCCGGCCGCTGTTCGCGTGGACACCGCCTCGGTGCCGACGGTGCTGAGCGGCCTGACGGTGGACGGAGAACCGCGTCCCGTGCGAAGCGGGTTCGCGCTGGGGCACCGCGAGAACGACGTGGCGTTCGCCATCACCGGGATGGATCTAAGGCAGCCAGAGGAAACGCGCTACCGCGTTCGCCTCCTCGGTGCGTCCGACGAGTGGGAGCCAACCGGTCCGTCGAAGCGGTACCTCGGCCTCAGCCCGGGGCGCTACACCTTCCAGGCACAGGCCACCAACCGAGACGGGTATTGGAGCGCGCCGCTCTCGGTCCCGTTCCGCATCCGCCCTCCGTTCTGGCAAACGGTCCCGTTCTGGCTCGCGATTCTCGCGACGCTCGGGGCCCTCGGGTACGCGGGCCACCGAGTCCGCATCGAGCAGATCCGCCGCGTGGAGCGGACGCGCCGCCGCATCGCGGACGACCTCCACGACGATATCGGGAGCAAGGTCTCCAGCGTCGCGCTCCGGCTCGACATGGTCCGGCGGAAGGCCCCCCTTCCGGGCGATGTGGGAGACACCCTTGCGGCCCTCGCCCGAACCGCGCGAGGCGTCGTCGGGGACCTGCGCGACACGGTCTGGATCGTGGACGCCGAGCACGACGATCTCGCCTCGGTGGTGGCGCGGATGGAGCAACTCGCCTCGCGCGCGCTCGACGGTCGTGGCACGGTCGAGATCCCGAATGCGGTCCCGGATGTTCCGTTGGGCATGGAGGTCCGTCGTGACCTCTACCTCCTGTTCTCTGAGGCACTCCACAACGCCGTCCGGCACAGCGGCGCCGATCGGATTGATGTCCGCGTCCGCGCCGATGTACGGGAGGTCGCCTTCGTCGTTGAGGACGACGGGGTGGGCCTCGGCACCGAGGCGGGCGCATCCGGCGGGCGCGGCCTCCGCACCATGCACCGCCGTGCCGCGGCGCTCGGCGGAAACCTCGCGCTGGAGCCAGGGCCCGGTGGCGGCACGGCTGTTCGCTTCGCGCTTCCCCTGACCTGATCCAATCTCGTGGGATCCCACGAGGGACACGATTCCTCGGCCCCGTAGCCTGCTCACCTACCCTCGCCCCCATGAGATCCATGCTTCCCGCCGCTCTCGTCTGGATCATCGAAGACGACCGCACCTATCGCGAGACCATCGCCGAGTGCGTCGCCGAGGCGTGCCGAGGCGTGGACACGTTCGAGAGCGTGGAAGAGGCAGTCCTCCGCCTCGACCGAAGCGCGAGACCGCCCGCTGACGGATGGCCGGACGTGGTCTTGCTGGACGTGAACCTCCCAGGCATCAGCGGGCTGGAGGGTATCACCGAGGTCAAGCGACGCCTGCCGAGCGCTGCTGTCGTCATGCTGAGCATCCGCGACGATGCTGAGACCGTCTACGCCGCGCTGGGCCAGGGTGCGAGCGGGTACCTCCTCAAAGGCTCCGACCTGGATCAGATCCTGGACGCGCTCGAGGAGGCGCGCGCGGGTGGGATGCTGATGGGCCGCCACGTGGCCCGTCTCATCCGCGAGGCGTTCGCGGAGAAGCGGCCTGTACCGGACTACGGGCTCACCCCCCGCGAGGCTGAGGTCCTTGCGGAGATGGTGGCGGGGCACTCGCAGCCCACCATCGCCGAGCAGCTCTTCATCAGCCCGAGCACGGTCAACAGCCACGTCCAGAGCATCTACGCCAAGCTCCATGTCCACACCGGGAGTGCCGCCGTCGCGAAGGCGGTCCGCGAGCGCCTGGTTCCACCCTCTCCTGTTTCCTCATGAGTCGCCCTCTTTGCCTTTCTCTCGTGTTTGCGCTCGTTGGATGCGCCGGCACCGGTCTTCCCAATGCCGACCGTCTCCCCGACGAGATTCGCATCCGTCTAGAGGACGGGTTCGACCGCGCATCTGTCGACACGGCGACCGACATTCATCTCGCTCTGTCGATCCACGACGCCGAGATCGACACTTGCTATGACGCTGACGGGACGCTGTCTTCAAATGCTGTAACCGCGCGCGAGTCGGTTCGCGAGTCGAACGACGATGCGTTCGTCATCACCCACCTCGGCAATGTGCTCGAACGCCCGTCCGACGATCCGGTGGAGGGAGAGCCACTACCTATCATCGTGATTGGCCCAGCCAGGACCCTCGCGTTGACGCGGCTCGCCCACACGGCCGCAGCAGATCCAAACGAGCGCCGCTACTCCGGGTCCTCCGCGAACAGCATGGCTTTCGTGGACGCCGGCGAGGTGGATCCGTCGGCCGGCGACAGCACCTGCAGCGCCAGGCGTGTGGTCCTCGGTGACTTTCCCGCAGGCAATCAGTCCTTCACGCTTAGGCGCGAGGTTGGTAGTGCTCCCGTCGTCTATCCGGCTGTCCCGTTTTCGGTGCGCCGGAAGTACGTGGGCACGGTGACGTTCGGTGGTCTCCACTCGTGGCTCTCCACGCAGACGTACCGCGAAGAGCCGGTCCGGTTTGACACGACGGGCGGCCCGTTCCGACTGACTGCTGAATCGGCTCGGAGTGGAGGCCACATCGTGGCAGGCTTCGCACCCGCACTGTATAGCGTGAAGCATGGCCTCGGTGCCCGACCGGCCGTCGCAGGGGAGGGCGATCTGACCATTGATCCGTTTGTGGGCGTCTCCGTCACGCGGCCCACGGACGACCTGTTCGGCGGCGTGGCCGTCGGAGTGCTCGGGATTCTTCACCTGACAGCCGGGGGCCATCTCAGCAGCGTGAAAGCCATTCCTGAAGAGGCGGGCGTGCTCGACAACGAGTTGGTGAACGGCTACCCGTACCGCGCCGCTCTGGAGACCTCGTGGCGGACGGGGTGGTTCGTGGGCGTCAGCCTCGATGCACGCTCGGCTGCGACGGCGCTCGGCAAGACGGCGAGAGCCATCCTCACCGAGTGATGCCCCCGCCCGCCTCGGCAGGCCCACGGAGGAACCGAGGCGGGCGCATCACGTGAGGGGAATCACTGGGACGGGCAGAGGCGCCCGGGTCCCGAGCCGACGTGATGGCACGTCTGGCATACGCCGCACGACGGATCGGGCGCGCAGAGGAACCGTTCGAGTCCTGGCGCCGACACGGCAGACGGGAGCGGTCTACTATTTCCTCGCTCCCTTCCCTACGTGTATGCGCCTCGGTACTCGCCCTCTTCTGGTGGCTCTCCTCTCTCTGGTCTGGGTCCCCGTAGTCAGCGCGCAGCCGTGCGAGATCGGAGACGCCGAGGCGGTCGTCGAGAACGCTGGCGTCCGAGCGTTGCTCTTCAACAACGGCGCACTGTTCTGGCGAGGCGGCGATCACGTCTACGAAGTGCCGAAGGGCTCCGGTATCCAGGCGGTGTTTGCTGCCGGGCTCTGGGTAGGCGGGACGGTGGACGGGGAGCTTCGCTTCGCAGGCACGGACTACGGTCCCTACGAATACTGGCCCGGCACGCTCGATGCAGACGGACAGACCGACGCCGACCGCTGCGCCGCCTACGACCGCATCTGGCGCGTGACGCTCGAGGACATCGCGCGGTACAACACCACCGGCGAGGCCACCGCCGACCTCGCCGAGTGGCCCGCCGAGGCGGGAGCGCCCGTGGTGGACGGCAACGGCAACCCGGACGACTACGACCTCGCGGCGGGTGACCGGCCCGCGATCCTGGGAGACGAGACGGCGTGGTGGGTCATGAACGACCGAGGCGGCACGCACGACTGGAGCAGGACGCCGCCCATTGGTCTCGAAGCTCGCGTCACGGTCTCGACCGTCTCGGACGCCTACGCTCACCGCCGCCTCGGTCTCGATACGGATCTCGCGGGAGTGCTTCACACCGCCACGCTTTACCGCTACGAGCTGACCTACCACGGAGACGCCCCGTTGGAAGCCGCCTACTTCGGGCCGTGGATGGATCCTGATCTCGGCTTCTTCAGCGACGACTACGTAGGCAGCTATCCGCCGACCGATGTCGCGTACGTCTACAACGGGGACAATTTTGATGAAGGCTCCAGTGGGTATGGCTCGAGCCCTCCGGCTGTAGGGATCACGATGGTGAGCGGGCCCGCCGAACGCCCGCTGAGCGGGTTCATGTACTACGACGGCGGCGGTATCGCAGGTGACCCGAGCGATGGGCTTCAGGCGTATCAGTTCCTCCAAAGCCTGTGGCGCGACGCATCCCCGGTGACCTTCGGCGGACAAGGGTTTTTCACCGGAGACCGGACGTTGTACATGTATTCCAGTTTGCCGCCGTCGTTTTGGTCTGAAGTGGATATCGATGGACTGGGCACCTCCAACCTGCCGTCGGATCGGAAGATGCTGGCCAGCCACGGTCCATTCGCGCTTCAACCGGGGGAGAGCACCGAGATCACGTTCGCCATCGTGTACTCGCGATCTGATCTGGGACACCTCGCCTCGGTCCGTCAACTCGCCGTAGTGGACGCCCCGCGCGTCGCCGCCATCGCGCGGGTCCTCGGGCCGGACCCCGATCTCGCCACGATCCGCCTCGGTGATCTCCCGGCGCCGCTCCCGCCCCTCCCCGATCCGGGGCCTGAGCCGCCCTCGCGCTACGCCGTCGCGGAGACCCCCGCGCCCAACCCGACCACCGGCGACGCCACGCTGCGCCTCGACCTCCCCGCCTCGGCTCGCGTCCGCCTGGAGGTCTTCGACGCCCTCGGTCGCCGGGTCGCGACGCCGGTGGACGCCACGCTCGGAGCCGCCGAGCACCGCCTCGATGTCCCGTCTGGAGGGTTGCCTCCGGGCGTGTACGTGTACCGGCTGAGTGTCACGCCGGAGGGACAGAGCCCGATCACATCTGCCGGGCGTCTCACCGTCATCCGCTAATGCTTCCCGCCTCGGTGCCTCCGTGGACGCACCGAGGCGGACCCCACCGCCCATGCGTCTCGCCACGCTCCTCCTCGTCCTCTCGTTCGGACTCACGGCCGCCGCGCAACCCTGCGACCGCGCGACCGCCGAGGCCACCCTCGATGGCGCAGGCGTCCGCGCGAAGCTCTTCACCAGCGGTGCCCTCTTCTGGAACGGGGGCGACCACGTCTACGAGGTCCCTGCGGGCTCCGGCCGCCAGTCCATCTTCAGTGCCGCCCTCTGGCTCTCCGGCACGGTCGACGGCGAGGCTCGGTTCTCTGGCACGGACTACGGCCCGTACGAGTACTGGCCCGGCCCGCTCGGTCCCGGCGGCGCGCCTCCTACCCCTGCGTCCTGCGCCGAGCACGACCGCATCTGGAGCGTCACCCTCGCCGACGTGGCGGCCTACAACGAGACGGGCGTCGCGACAGACGACCTGCGCGAGTGGCCCGCCCACCTCGGTGCGCCCGTCGTGGACGGCAACGGGGACGCGGACGATTACGATCTCGCGGGAGGTGACCGTCCGAACGTGTACGGCGGTCACGTGCTGTGGTGGATCATGAACGACCTCGGCGGCCCTCACGACTGGAGCCGCGTGCCCGGCCTCGGTGTGGAGGTGCGGGTGACGGCGAGCGTGGCCACCGAGGGGGTCGCGCAGCAGTTCGAGGAGGGCACGCTCCTCGCTGATCTCGTCCGCTACGCAACGTACTACCGCTTCGACGTCCTCTATCGCGGGACCGAGGCGGTTGAGGATGTGCACGTCGGGATATTTGCCGACGCGGACCTGGGGTTCTTCTCGGACGACTACGTAGGCACGGCGCCTGAGGCGCGGATGGTCTACACCTACAACGGGGACGACATTGACGAGGGCTCTGGGGGGTACGGGGCTCAGCCACCTGCCGTGGGCCTCGTGGCCGGGCGTCCGCCCGAGGGTGTCACGACCCGTGGCAGCGTGTTGTTCAAGAGCGCCACCCAGGCGACGGCCGTCGCGGCAGTGGACGGCCCCTCGGCAGCGAACGCCCTTCGGGGTCTCGTCCGCGATGGCTCGCAGCGGTGGACCTTCGGCGGGCTTGGCTCGGACTCCGGCAATCCGCCGACGGACTGGACCTTCCCCACCCTCCCTCCCGACTACTGGAGCGAGCGCGACTTGGATGGTAATGGCACCTCCAATCTCCCGGCAGACCGCCGGATGCTGATCTCGCAGGGCCCGTACACCCTCGAGCCCGGAGAGGGCTTCACGTTCGAACTCGCGATTCCCTGGGCCCGCGCCGAGGCGGGCGGCGCGCTCGGGTCGGTGCGAAAGCTGGTACGGTTCATCGGCCCATCCGCTGACGCTCTCCCCGTCGCAGCGCCCACGGACCTCGCCACGATCTTCCCGTCAGATCCTCGCGTGATGACCGAACCGGAGTCCACCCCGCGAGGAGACCCTCCGGCCTTCGCACTCGCCTCCACACCTTGGCCCAACCCGGCCCGCGAGACGACCGTGATCCGCTACGACGCCCCCGCCGCCGGGACCGTCCGCTTGACGATCTACGACGCGCTCGGGCGCGAGGTGGCCGTCGCGCTGGACGGCCCCACGACGGCCGACTATCACCAGGTGCGGGTGAACGTGCGGGGCCTCGCGCCGGGCCTGTACATGTATCGCCTTGTCGCGAACGGGCGCTCGCTGCCGACTGTCGGCCGGTTCGTGGTCGCCCGCTAACGTCTCCCGCCTCGGTGCCCTCGCAGACGCACCGAGGTGGGCCTCTTCCCATGCGATTGCCCCTCCTCGCCCTTTCCGCCCTGGCGGTCGTTCTTGTCGCCAGTCCGGCGGACGCGCAAGACTGCCTCGATGGGCAAGCCGACGTGTACCTCGAGAACGCAGGCGTGAGGGCGCGGCTGTTCAACGACGGTTCCTTGTTCTGGAACGGCAGCAGTGACCCTCGCTACGAGGTCCCGAAGGGCTCGGGCGTCGATGCCCTGCGCACGGCCAACATCTGGGTCGGAGGGACCGTGGACGGCGAGCTTCGCTTCGCAGGCACCGACTACGGCCCCTACGAATACTGGCCCGGCCCGCTCAACGCCGAGGGCCAAGCAGACCCGGACCTCTGCGCTACCTATGACCGCATCTGGCGGGTCACGCTGGAGGACATCGCGCGCTACAACACCACCGGCGAGGCGACCGCCGACCTCGCCGAGTGGCCCGCCGAGGCGGGAGCGTCCGTGGTGGACGGCAACGGCAACCCGGACGACTACGACCTCGCGGCGGGCGACCGACCCGCGATCCTGGGGGATGAGACCGCGTGGTGGGTCATGAACGACCGAGGCGGCACGCACGACTGGAGCAGGACGCCGCCCATTGGTCTCGAAGCGCGCGTCACGGTCTCGACCGTCTCGGACGCGTACGCCCACCGCCGCCTCGGTCTCGATACGGATCTCGCGCGGGTGCTCCACACGGCCACGCTCTACCGCTACGAGTTGACCTACCGAGGCGATGCCACGTGGGAGAACGCCTACTTCGGTTTCTGGATGACTCCCGCTCTCGGCAGCGGTCGCGACGACTACGTCGGGAGCTACCCAGAGGGCGAGATCGGCTTCACCTACAACGGCGACCCCATCGACGAGAGCAGCACGCTCGGACATGGCTACGGACCCAGCCCGCCTGCCCTCGGCGTGCGGATGATTTCAGGCCCCGGCCCGCGTCCCATGACCGGCTATCTCTCCTACAACAGCGACGGCACCGTGCAGGGCAACCCGAATGCAGGAGAGGATGCCTACGGGTACCTCCAGGGACTCTGGCGCGACGGCACTCCCATGACCTTCGGAGGCGTCGGCTACAGCACCGGCATCGTCACGGACTACATGTTTCCAAACCTGCCCCCTGGCTTCTGGAGCGAGGCGGACATTGACGGGCTCGGGACGAGCAACGTACCAGCAGATCGCCAGGGGACTCTCGTCAGCCACGGGCCGTTCCAGATGGAGCCGGGCGAGACCGTCGAGATCACGCTGGCCCTCGTGTTCTCGCGCTCCGAGGCGGGGCACTTCGCCTCCGCCCGCCAGCTCGCCGTGACCGATGCCCCGCACGTCGCCGCCGTCGCACGCACCCTGACCCCCGACCCGGACCTCGCCACGCTCCGCCTCGGTGATCTCCCGGCGCCGCTCCCGCCCCTCCCCGAGCCGGGACCCGAGCCGCCCTCGCGCTACGCCGTCGCGGAGACCCCCGCGCCCAACCCGACCACCGGCGACGCCACGCTCCGCCTCGACCTCCCCGCCTCGGCTCGCGTCCGCCTGGAGGTCTTCGACACCCTCGGTCGCCGAGTGGCGACGCCCGTGGACGAGACGCTCGGAGCCGCCGAGCACCGCCTCGGGGTGCCCACCGAGGGTCTGCCGCCGGGGGTGTACGTCTACCGGCTGAGTGTCACGCCGGATGGTCAGAGCTCGATCACGTCTGCCGGGCGTCTCACCGTTGTCCGCTAATGCCTTCCGCCTCGGTGCTCTCACGGACGCACCGAGGCGGGCCTCTTCCCATGCGATCTCTCCTTCTCCTTTCAGCACTCACGGCGGCGCTCGGCGTGACCACCAGCGCCCACGCGCAGTGTGCGCGAGGGACGGCGGAGGCCCACCTTGAGAACGCGGGCGGGCGGGCGCTCCTCTCCACCGACGGCTCGCTGATCCCGCGCGGAGTCGGCCAGGGGCTTCCCTATGAGATCCCGCGCGGCTCCGGCGCGCAGGTAATGGACGGCCTTGAAGTGCGCCTCACCGCCGAGGTGAACGGCGGACTCCGCGCCTCGGGTAATGACTTCGGCCTCTTCGACTTTGTCCCCGGCCCCCTTGATGGCAGCGGGAACGCCACCGCTGACCTCTGCGCTACCTATGACCGCATCTGGCGGGTCACGCTGGAGGACATCGCGCGCTACAACACCACCGGCGAGGCGACCGCCGACCTCGCCGAGTGGCCCACCGAGGCGGGCGCGCCCGTGGTGGACGGCGACGGCAACCCGGATAACTACGACCTCGCCGCAGGCGACCGGCCCGCGATTATCGGTGACGAGACCGCGTGGTGGATCGTCAATGACGACTCTGGTCAGGATGTCTGGCAGGCGGGCCGACTGCGCGTGGAGTTACGGGTGCTCGCCTTTACCGTCTCGGACGCCTACGCCGTTCACCGCCTCGGTCTCTCGCGCGAGGACGCGGAGGTCCTTCACTACGCCTCCTCGTTTCGCTACGCGTTTACCAATCGACGCACAGTTCCGCTGGAAGACGCCCGCATCGGCTACTTCGCCCGCTTCATGCTCGGCAACTTCCGCGACGACTACATGGGGAGTGCGCCCGACCAGAACCTGGTCTACGCCTACAACGCGGACAACGTGGACGATCAGTACGGCGTGTCCCCGCCTGCCCTCGGCCTTCGCCTGCTGACGGCTCCCGTAGGCAAGCCCCTCGCCTGCTTCATGGATTCCAACAGATCCTCCAGCGCCATCGGCACGCCCACGACGGCCCAGGAGCTTGCCTGGGCTCATCAGTGCCGTTGGCGCGATGGCGCGCCGCTGACCTTCGGTGGCGGTGGGTACAGCAGCGGAGAGCCGACCAATTACTCCCTCCCTGCAGTTCCTCCCGACTACTGGAGCGACATGAACATCGACGGGTTCGGCTCCGCGAACCTCCCGAGCTTCAGCACCGGCGTCCTCGCCCACGAGCCGACGCAGATCGCGCCGGGCGGCACGGCAGCCTTCTCGCTCGCCTTCATCTACTCGCGCTCCGAGGGGGGGCATCTCGCCTCGGTCCGGAAGCTTATCGCGCAGGACGCTCCGCGTGTCGGTGCCGTCCTCCGCGATCTCGGGCCGGACCCCGATCTCGCGACGCTCCGCCTCGGTGATCTCCCGGCGCCGCTCCCGCCCCTCCCCGATCCGGGGCCTGAGCCGCCCTCGCGCTACGCCGTCGCGGAGACCCCCGCGCCCAACCCGACCACCGGAGACGCCACGCTCCGCCTCGATCTCCCCGCCTCGGCCCACGTCCGCCTGGAGGTCTTCGACGCACTCGGTCGCCGGGTCGCGACGCCCGTGGACGAGACGCTCGGAGCCGCCGAGCACCGCCTCGGGGTGCCCACCGAGGGTCTGCCGCCGGGGGTGTACGTCTACCGGCTGAGCGTGAGGCCGGAGGGACAGAGCCCGATCACGTCTGCCGGGCGGCTCACCGTCGTCCGTTGACTACCCCCGCCTCGGTGCGGCTGTGCACGCGCCGAGGCGGGATCACATGACCCCTCTCGACATGCGCCCGCTCCTTCTCCTCGCGCTCCTTGCCCTCGCATCGACCGCCCACGCACAGACCTGCGAGCCCGCACGCGCCACCTCGGCGCTCGAGCAGGCGGGCGTCCGCGCTCAGCTCTTCAACAACGGCGCCCTCTTCTGGCGAGACGATGCCTCGCCGAGGGGGTACGAGGTCCCGCGAGGCGCCGGCATCCACTCCGTGTTCCATGCGAGCCTCTGGATCGCCGGGCGTGTCAACGGCCAAGACCGGTTCGCAGGCTCGCGCTACGGCCCCTACGAATACTGGCCTGGCCCGCTCGATGCCGACGGACAGACCGACGCCGACCGCTGCGCCGCCTACGACCGCATCTGGCGCGTGACGCTGGAGGACATCGCGCGGTACAACACCACCGGCGAGGCGACCGCCGATCTCGCCGAGTGGCCCGCCGAGGCGGGAGCCCCCGTGGTGGATGGCAGCGGCGACCCTGACGACTACGACCTCGCGGCGGGCGACCGCCCGGCGATCCTGGGGGATGAGACGGCATGGTGGATCATGAACGACCGAGGCGACACGCACGACTGGAGCGAACTCGCCGCCATCGGCATCGAGGTGCGCGTGACGGCGTTCACGATCTCGGAGTCCTACGCCACCCGCCTCGGCTTCTCTCGCGCGGACGCTCGCTCGCTCCATCACGCGACGGTCTACCGCTACACCCTCACGTACCGAGGCGACGAGCCCCTCGACAATGCGTACCTCGGGTGGTTCGCCGACACGGAGATCGGGTACTTCAACGACGACTTCGTCGGGAGCGAGCCGGAGCAGGGGATGGCCTACACCTACAACGCGGATGTGGAGGACGGCGCGGCCTGGAGAACGAACAACCCGACGTACGGGACGCAGCCTCCCGCCCTCGGTGTCCGGTTCCTGAGCGGACCGGCCGAGAAGCGCCTCGGCTGCTTCATGTGGAACACGTTCCTAAGCTCTAATCCGAGTGGCACTAACCCCGGCCCCGACGCCTATGGCTACCTCCAGTGCCTCTGGCGCCATGGGAGCCCCGTCACGTTCGGGAACAACGGGTTCATCTCAGGGCCTGAGACAGACTACATGTTCCCCGGTCGGCCACCGGAATACTGGAGCGAACTCAACATCGATGGGCTGGGGACCCCGAACACGCCCGGCGATCGGTGGCTCATCCAATCGCATGGGCCGTTCGCCCTCGCGCCGGAGCAGACGGTCGAGATCACGGTCGCCCTCCCGTGGGCCCGCTCCGAGCGGGGCCACCTCGGGTCCGTCCGCGAGTTGATCGCGCACGCTTCGCCGCTTCTCGCGGCCGCCGTGAGCGATCTCGAACCGGACCCCGATCTCAGCACGATCACCCTCGGGCAACTCCCCGTCCCGCTCCCCGCCGCGCCGGTGCCACCGGAGACGCCTGCCACGGATGCGGTCAGCGCGAGCGTGCAGCCCAACCCGACGACCGGCGACACGGTTCTCCGGCTCGATCTCGCGCGGCACGCCCATGTCCGCCTGACGGTCTTCGACGCCCTCGGCCGGGAGGTCTCCGTGCCTGTAGACGGCACGCTGGGCCCGGCGATCCACCGCCTCGCGATCTCCACCGAGGGGTGGCCGCCAGGCGTGTACGTCTACCGCCTCGGGGTGACGCCGGAGCAGCAGAGTCCGATCTACGCGACGGGTCGCTTCACCGTCTCCCGCTGACCTGCTCCCGCCTCGGTGCTGCCACGGCGCCACCGAGGCGGAGACGACGGGCTCCTATTCCACCCAGACGGTCTTCTCGTTCACGAACGAGCGCAGCCCCGGTCGCGCCAACTCCCGCCCGACGCCCGAGCGGCCGATCCCGCCGAAGGGCAGCGCCGGGTGGCTCATCGTCATCTGGTTGACGAAGCACGCGCCCGAGCGCATCCCGCGCGCGAACCGCTCACCTCGCTCGCGGTCCTCCGTGAACACAGCCCCGCCGAGACCGAACGGCGTAGCGTTGGCGAGGCGCAGCGCATCCGCCTCGTCCTCCGCCTCGGTGATCGTGGCGACCGGCCCGAACAACTCCTCTCGGAACGGCAGCATGTGCTCCGTCACGCCTGTGACGACGGTCGGCGGGTAAAACCAGCCGGGGCCGTCCGGGACCTTGCCCCCGAACGCGACCGTCGCGCCCTCGTCGCGCAACTGCCGGACCTGATCGTGGAGGGCGTTGCGAAGGTCCTCGCGCGCGAGAGGCCCCACCTCGGTGGCGAGATCGGCCGGGTCACCGAGGCGGAGGGCGGCCATGCGCGCGATGAACCGCTCCGTGAACGTCGGCGCGATGGCGCGGTGGAGGATGAACCGCTTCGCCGCGATGCACGACTGGCCGTTGTTCTGGACCCGCGAGGCCACGCCCACCTCCACGGCGCGGTCCAGGTCCGCATCGTCCAGCACGACGAACGCGTCCGAGCCGCCGAGTTCGAGCACGCACGGCTTCAGGGCCTCGCCTGCCGCGCGCCCCACGGCGCGTCCCGCACGGGTGCTGCCCGTCAGCGAGACGCCCGCGATCCGGTCGTCCCGGAGGATGCCGCCGATCTGCTCCACCTCCACGGCAAGGTGCTGGAACACGCCCGGCTCGAACCCGGCCTCGCGGAAGAGATCTGCTATCGCGTCCCCGCAGCCGAGGACGTTCTCGGAGTGCTTGAGCACAGCCACGTTGCCCGCGAGGATCGCCGGGACGGCGAACCGGAAGACCTGCCAGTACGGGAAGTTCCACGGCATGATGCCGAGGACCGGTCCCAGCGGCTCGACCGCGACGAACGAGCGCACCGCCTCGGTCTCGGCGGGCTCGTCGGCCAGCCAGGCGGGGCCGTGCTCGGCGTAGAAGCGGCAGAGCCTCGCGCACTTCTCCGCCTCGGCGCGGGCCTGCCGGAGGGGCTTGCCCATCTCGCGCGTCATGCGCGCGGCGTGCGTGTCCTCGTCGCGGTCTAGGATTTCCGCGAGGCGGAGGAGCCGGTCCACGCGGTCACCGAGGCGGGAGGTCCGGTGGCGCGCGAAGGCCTCGGTGGCGGTCTGGAGGGTGGCCTCGACTTCCGCCTCGGTGGCGGGTTCAAGGGAGCCGAGCGTCTCGCCCGTGGTCGGGTTGTGGAGGGTGAAGGGCATGGCGCGAGGCGAGGCGCGAGATCGGAGGGCGAGGCATCGGACGGGCGCGCGGGCACCGAGATCCAGCCGCACTTGCCCTCGGGCCAATGGTTGGAGACCTTTCGGCCCCCTGGCGCGCCGTGCTGATTCCGCGTTTGAGACTCTAGTCGTGTCTGACCTTTCCCGACGAGGCGGGCGCCTCTTCCGCTCGTGGACGGGTGCCGCGCGCGGCGCCGTCGCGGGCGCGTTGCGCCTTCCCGCACGCCCGATCCGCCGCGGCCTGGACCGCTTCCGCCAGCGCCCGGGCAGCGGCACCGCTGAGGCATCCTCGGGCGGGGTCCGCCGCGAGGACATCGAGCGGCTCGTCGGGATGCCGGTGAACGACCTGGAGCTGTACGAGCACGCGCTCCGCCACCGGTCCATCTTCCGAGGCCAGCCCACCGACGGGACCGAGAGCAACGAGCGGCTGGAGTTCCTCGGTGATGCCGTTCTCGGTGCGGCCGTGGCCGAGCGGCTCTACCGCCGCTTCCCGGACCGCGACGAGGGCTTCCTCACGCGGACGCGCGCCAACCTCGTCAACGGCAAGACGCTGGCACGCTTCGCGGAGACCATCGGGCTGCACGAACTGGTGCTCCTCTCAGACAACATGGAGACCTCCGGCGGACGGAGCACCCCCACCATCCTCGCGGACGCCTTCGAGGCGGTCGTCGGCGCGGTGTACCTGGACCAGGGCTTCGCCGAGGCGCGCGCCTTCGTCAACCGGGTGCTGGAGACCTGCGTGGACCTCGACGCGGCAGCGGAGCAGCGGACCAACTTCAAGAGCCAACTGCTGGAGTTCGTGCAGGCCCGCGCGATGAGCCAGCCGACGTACTGCGTCGTGGGCGAGACTGGGCCGAGCCACGACCGCACGTTCACCGTCGAGGCAATGGTGGACGAGGTGGCGTACGGCCAGGGACAGGCGGGCTCGAAGAAGCAGGCCGAGCAGCGCGCGGCCCGCGAGGCGCTGGAGGCGCTTCGCCACCGCGAGGCCGCCGAGGCGGAGTCGGAGCCGGAGAAAACTATCGGTCCGGCGTAGGCAGGCCGTTTCCCGCCTCGGTGCCGAGGCGGAGAGCACCGAGGCGGAGACGTGACAGGGTTGGGGTGACCCGATGGGTCGCCCGAGGTACGGAAATCTGCCGGACGCCAGACGCAGCCCATCGCGCGATTCACGCCACAGACGAACCGCCGCCCCCGTCGCGTCTGCATCTTCCGCTCGCCGCTTCCCGCTCTTCGCGTTGGACTACCGCCTGCTCATCGCGCGCCGCTACCTCGCCAGCCGCCGTCGCGTCACGCTCATCTCCGTCATCAGCGGGATCTCCGTGGGGGGCGTCGCCCTCGGCGTGGCCGCGCTCGTGGTGGTGCTGAGCGTGATGAACGGCTTCTACGATGTCGTGCGCGATCTGCTCGTGAGCGTGGACCCGCACGTTCGCATCGAGTCGGTCGGTGGGCGTGGCATCGAGGAGCCCGAGGCCCTCGTGGCGCTCGCGAGCGGGGCCGAGGGCGTCGTCTCCGCGACGCCGTACGTGGAGGGGAAGGCGCTCGTGACCTCGCCAGAGGCGCCCACGCTCAACCAGGTCGTGACGGTTCGCGGGGTGGACCCCGCCGCGCTGGACACGCAGACCGCCGAGGCGATCCGGCAGGGCGCCTTCGATCTCGCGCGAGACGAGGACCTGCCCGGCCTCGTCATGGGCGCCTCCCTCGCCTCGCGGTCCGGGGTCTTCGCGGGCACCTCCGCCACCCCTGAGGGGGGAGGCGAAACCGAGGGCACGCGCGTCTCGCTCCTCTCGGCGCCCGCGCTGGAGCGCGCCCTCGTGGCCTTCCCGTTCGGCCTTCCGGCGCAGCAGGCCTTTGAGGTGCGGGGCATCTACGAACTGGAGCCCGCCTACGACGAGAGCCACCTGTTCGTCGGGCTGGAGGAAGGGCAGCGCATCTTCCGCCTCGATGGGCGCGTGAGCGGCATCGATCTCCGCCTAGACGACCTCGACGATGCCGCTGGCGTCGCCGATGACCTCCGCGCCCAACTCGCAGCCGACGGCCTCTCGGAGCGGTTCAACGTCCGGACGTGGTACGACCTCCAGGCCTCGCTCTACGGCGTGATGCGCCTCGAAAAATGGGCCGCGAGCGCCATCCTGTTCCTCATCATCGTCGTCGCGGCGTTCAACATCATCGGGGCCCTCACGATGACGGTGATCGAGAAGCGGCGGGACCTCGGGGTGCTGCAGGCGATGGGCGCCTCGCGCAAGGACGTGCGGCGGATCTTCCTGCTGGAGGGCCTGCTCGTGGGCGGCGTCGGGACGAGCATTGGGTTGGCCCTGGGGCTGTTCATCTGCTGGATCCAGGCCACCTTCGAGGTGGTCCAACTCGGCTCCGAGGCGGGCTCGTTCGTGATCGACGCGTATCCCGTGCAGGTGCGGCCGTTCGATGTGGCGGTGGTAGTCGTGCTGGCCGTCGGGCTGTGTGCGCTGGCAGCGCTCTACCCCGCGACGCGCGCGGCGCAGACCGAGCCTGCGCGAGCGGTTCAGGAGGGCGCCTGACGGGTCCCGTGGTCGATCTCGCCATCATCGGCCTCGGCCCGGTCGGGGCCACGCTCGCGGCGCTGGCCGGAGCGCGGGGGCTTCGCGTTGTGGTTCTGGAACGCGAGACGGGCCCGTACACGCTCCCACGCGCCGCCCACCTCGACGGCGAGGCTCTGCGCATCCTCGCGAGTGTCGGTGTCCGTCCCAGCGGCCGGGACCTCGACGGGTTCGATCTCGTGGACCGAGGCGGACGGCTGCTGCTCCGTGGGCGTCCGGCGGAACGTCCGCCCGCAGGATTCCCGGCGGGACGGTTGATCCACCAGCCGAGCGTGGAGCGGGCCGTGCGCGAGCGGATCGCGGCGATGCCGTCGGTGTCGGTCCGCCTCGGTGCCGAGGTGGAGACCGTCTCGCAGAGCGAGAGCGGTGTCACCGTCTGCGGACAGGGCTGGGCTGTTCCATCCCGGTTGGCGGTCGGGTGCGACGGCGCCTCCAGCCGCGTTCGGGAGGCGCTTGGCGTCGGGGTGGACGGCGGGCGGTTCGAGCAGCGCTGGCTCGTCGTGGATGTGCGGCTGCGCCGAGGCGTGGATCTGCCCTCGCGCCTGCTACAGATCGCCGGTCCTGCTCGCCCCACGACGTACGTCCCGTTTGCCGATCCGCGTCGCCGCTGGGAGTTTCGTCTGCGCGACGACGAGACGCGCGAGGCGATGACGCGTCCCGAGGTCCTCCGGCGACTCCTCGCACCGCACGTCCCGCCCGAGGCGGTGGAGGTCGAGCGGGCGGCGGTCTACCGTTTCCATGACCTGATCGCGGCGCGATGGCGACGGGGCCGGATCCTCCTCGCGGGTGACGCCGCGCACCAGATGCCGCCGTTTCTCGGGCAGGGCCTCGGCGCGGGCCTTCGAGATGCCGACGCCCTCGTGCCACTCCTCGCGCGCGTGCTCCGCGCTGGGGCGCCGCTCGGCGTGCTGGATGCCTACGAGACGACGCGGCGCCCGCACGTGACGGGTGTGATCCGCCAGTCGGTCCGCCTCGGTCGGCTCGTGGGACTTTCCCGAGCGGGAGCCGCCGTCCGGGACACCGCGCTTCGGGCGGCGCACCGACTCCCGGTGGTGCATCGCGCCCTGCTGAACGTTCGCGGGTAGCGCGCGGTTACCAGACCTGAGCCCCTGCGAGGGCGGCCAGCGTGATGAGGGCCGCGACGACCGTCGCGCGCTGAAGGAGGAGCCGGGTGGACATGCGGAGAGGAGGAGCAGCGCCTCCTTCTACCGGACCGATACGGTCCAGCGATCACGCCCACCTGCCGGGCGGCGGATCGCGATCTCCGCCTCGGTGGGTCTGGGACCGAGGCGGGTCCGCTCTAAAAATCCAGCCCGACGGAGAAGTACACCCGCGTCTGGCCGAACTCGCGCCCGTCGAACGGCCACGCCCAGTCCACCCGGACCGGGTAGCCGAGCACCAGCGTTCGCAGGCCCACGCCGGTGCCGAGCAGCACGTCGTCGAAGACCTCTCGCTCCGGCTCCAGAATCGCGCCTGTCTCCGGGTCGGTGACGGCCTCGGCGGTGCGCCACACGTCCAGGCCGCCCTCGGCGATGACCCCGGCGTCCACGAAGCCGACCGTCTGGATGTTGTAGAGCGGGAGCAGCGGAATCGGCCCGGGGAGGATCGCCGCGATGAGCGGCACGCGCGCCTCGGCGTTGACGAGCGCGAAGCGGTCGCCGTTCGCCTCGTCGTAGCCGAAGCCGCGCAGCGGAAGGACCGGCGTGGCGAAGACGAAGTCGTCCGGGTTGCGGACGGGGAGGCTGCGGAAGGTGGGGTTGAGCCAGTTCTGCACGCCCGAGGCGAAGAACCGCTGCGGGTCCGGCCCGAGGCTCGCCCCGGCACTCCCGCGGAGCGCCACCGCATAGCCCGGCCCGAGCGACCAGTAGCGGCGGCCGTCCGCGAGCGCCGTCGCGAAGTACACGTCCGGCCCCGGCGATCCGCTCACCGAGGCGGCGTACCGCGATCCGGAGCGCGGCCCGAGGAAGCCCGGCACGGTGCCATCGTGGGTGTAGGTCACGCGCGGCAGCGCGAACGTCCGCGTGTTGGGCCTCGCGCTGACGTTCGAGATGTCCGTCAGCGATACCCCCACGATGCCCGCCTCGGCGTCGATGCGGGAGAACTTGCTGAGCGGGTAGCTCGCCTCGGCGATGAGCCCGTAGTTGCGGTAGCGATAGACCGTCGCGACGTCCTCGCGGAAGTCCGGCAGGCGGCGCGCGAGGTGGAACGCCCGGACGCCCCAGTCCGCGCGGCCTCGGCGGTTGCGGTAGGAGAGGAGGTAGTCCGAGTTGCGGAGGTCCAGGACGAGGTTGGTCGCCAGCCCGATCCGGTGATCGCCCGTCACGTCCGAGAACAGCATCTGCGTCACGCTCTGCACGCCGAAGACGGTGTCGTAGGCACCGGCGGCGTAGACGATGTCCGGCGAGAAGCGGAGCTTGTAGCGCCGCACGCGGAACGAGCCGTCCTCGTTGCGGTGGCCCTCCGGCGCGAAGGCGTCCTCGGTTACCTCGAACTGCTCCCGCGAGGCCTCCTCGAACGCCTCTGAGAACACGTAGTCCCGGAAGCCAACCGTCGCGAGGTCCAGCGTGTCGAGAGATGCGATCTGGTCCGGCGGCGGGCGGTCGCGCTCGGCCAGCGTCGCCGCGATCAGCGAGTCGATGTCGGTCCCGATGGGCACCGAGAAGCGGTCCAACTCGTCCTCGGTGTAGCGCGAGAGGTCCACCGGCGGCGCCGCGCCCGGCCGGACAGGTGGGGCCTCCGGTGGACGCCCATCGGCGGCGTCGCGGAGAAGCGGGTTGCGCTCCCGGTTGGATCCCGTCGCGACGAGCAGCGACGGGGGCGTGCCGTCCACGGTCCCCATGCGGCGCTGTGCCCAGATGGTCGGCGCGAGGGTTCCGGGCAGGTCGTCCCGGTCGAGCGGCTCGCGGAGGAGGTAGACGGATGGCGTGCCTCGGTCCAGCGCAAGGACGGCCGCGCGGGAGCCGTCGGCTGAGACGGAGAGGTCCGTCAGGCCGGTCTGGATGTTGGTCAGCGGCCGCCCCGTCTGCCGCTCCGCGCGGCGGGTCTCCGCCTCGGTGCTGCCGGTTCTGTCACCGAGGCGGGACGAGTCGGCCGGAGGCATCGCGCTGCTGGGCGGCTCCGCCTCGGTTCCACGAGCCTCGGTACCGAGGCGGGACGAGTCGGGCGGCGCCGTTTGCTGGGCCAGAACGGGGGGCATCGTGCCGCCGGACGCCGACGCCGTGTTGGCGTCGCGCAGGGGATCCTCACCGAGGCGGTCCGTGAGCGCGTAGAGGTTCGGGACGCCGTTCTCGTCCGAGAGGTAGAGCACCCGGAAGTCCGTGCTGTCGCCCGGCACGCTCACGACCCGGGCGTGGGTCTGGTCCCAGACGGGATCGGCGGTGAGCCGCGCGAGCCGAGCCGAGGCGGAGAGGTCCACGCGGTAGAGGTCGAACGCCTGGCGGCCGAGGACGCGCGTGTCGAAGCCTCGGTCGCGGACGCGCGCGGCCGTGGTGGCCGTCGTGCTCAGCGTGCCCGCCCGGTCGGAGTGGAAGACGAGCGACGCGCCGTCGGGCGTCCACGCCGGAGCGTGATCGGCGTAGAGATCGTTCGTGACGCGGACGGTCTTCTGCGTCTCGATGTGGATCGTCCAGAGGTCTACGTGGGCGCCGGAGGTGCCCGAGAACGCGATGCGCGATCCGCCCGGACTCCAAGCCACGCTGCGGATCGCGTCCACGCCGTCGGGGCGGAGCAGGCGGCTCCGGCCGGTCCGCGTGTCCACGAGCGCGATGGCATCCGACCGGCCGCTCTTCACCGCGACGGCGAGCATCCGCCCGTCGGGCGCCCACGACATCCCGGGTGTGAGGATGCGGAGGCTCTCGAAGCGTGTGTTGTCCTGGGCATCGAGCACCTTGCGCGGCTGGGGATTCCCGGCCGTCTCGGCCACGTACACATCGAAGAGCCCATCGCGCGTGGCGACGTACGCCACCTGATCGCCCTGCGGCGAGAGGACCGGGCTGGCGTGGTAG
>JBCCPW010000004.1:0-27587 GCA_039024735.1 Bacteroidota bacterium | reverse complement strand
GGCCGGTGCAGGGCCTCTACCGCCTCGGCCACCAGCTCGACCGCGCGACCATGCGCGGCGACGCCGCCTCGGTGGCCACCGCCTCGGTGGCGGCGGCCCGCGAGCAGGTCAACGCCGTCGCCGACGAGCTGCGCGACGTGCTCCGGGCGCTCCGCCCGCCCGTCATCGAGCACCTGGGGGTGGGGCCGGCGCTCGCGTCGATGCTCCGCACCTTCGGCCGCGCCCACCCCGAGGTGGAGGTCCACGACGGCATCGAGGCGGACGGCCGCGCGTGGCCCGTCGACGTCCAGCACGCGCTGTACCGCGTGGCCCAGGAGGCGCTCTCGAACGTCGAGAAGCACGCAGCCCCGTCGCGGCTCGCGCTCCGCCTCACCGTCGCCGACGGCCACGCCCGCCTCGGGGTCGACGACGACGGGCGCGGGTTCGAGGTGCCCGACCTGGCCGACCTCGCGCGCGCCGACCACTTCGGCCTGATCGGGGTCGTCGAGCGGATCGAGTCGCTGCGCGGACGGGTCCGCCTCGACAGCCGGCCGGGCGCCGGCACGCGCCTCACCGCCGAGGTGCCTCTCCCCGAGGCGGCCACCGAGGCCGCATCCGCCGCGGACCCGAAAACGGGCCGTTCGGACCACCCCGGGGCGGCGCGCGTGCCCGATCCTGGGGCGACGCCTCCGCTCGCCCGATGACGTTCCTCGTCCGCGCCCGGCGCCCCGCGCGCCCGATCGACGACCCGCTCCGCCCCACCCTCCGCCTCCGCGCCATGCCGGACCGCCCGATCCGCGTCGTCATCGCCGACGACCACCCCACGTTCCGGACCGGCCTGCGCGACTACCTGGCCGACGACGAGGGCATGGACGTCGTGGGCGAGGCCCGCGACGGCGAGGAGGCGGTCCGCCTCGCGGTCGAGCACCGGCCCGACGTGCTCGTGCTCGACCTCGACATGCCCCGGCTCTCGGGCATCGACGCCGCCGGCCGCGTCCGCGCCGAGGCGCCGGACGTCGAGGTGCTCATCCTGAGCGCGTTCGACGACGACGCCTACGTGTTCGGCGTCATCGAGCACGGGGCGGCCGGCTACCTCACCAAGCGCGAGTCGCTGCGCACGATCGGGGAGGCCATCCAGGGCATCGCGCGCGGCGAGACGGGCTGGCTCAGCCGCCGCGTCGCCGCGCTCCTCGCCGAGGGCCAGCGTCAGCAGACGTCGATCCAGCGGACCCTCGCCACGCTCTCCGAGCGCGAACGGGAGGTCCTCGACCTGCTCGCCGAGGGGCTCTCGAACCCCGACATCGCCGACCGCCTGTTCGTGACCGAGAGCACGATCAAGAAGCGCCTGACGCGGATCTACGAGAAGCTGGAGGTCGAGACGCGCACGCAGGCCGCCGTCTGGATGTGGACCCACGGCCTCGCCGGGCCGCCGTCGTAGCCCCGAGGCGGCCGGCACCTTCGAAGCGGCCCGCCCGGCAGGGAGCGTCACCCCGAGGCGGTCTCGCGAGCCAGGGCGTCGAGGAACGCCCGCATCGTGTCTGCCCGGCGCTCCGCCTCGGCGCGGCCCGCATCGGTGCGCATGGTCGCGGGCAGGCGGAGGAGCTTAACGTAGAAGTGGTCGGTCGCGTAGCGCCGGTCGTCGAGGTCCCGTCCCGGGGCCTCGCCCGGGACGGGGTCGTCGGGGTGCGTGATCTGCGAGCCGAGCGCGGCCGCGGTCGCGTAGCAGCGCGCGATGCCGATCGCGCCGAGGGCGTCGAGGCGGTCGGCGTCCTGGACCACCCGGGCCTCGACCGTCCGCGGCTCGATGCCAGCCGAGAAGCTGTGCGCCTCAATGGCGTGCGCCACCTCGGGGACGAGCGTCTCCGGAAAGCCGTGCTCCCGGAGCCACCCCGAGGCGGCCTCGGCGGCGATCTGCGAGGCACGCGCGCGGTCGGGATGCGACTTGGAGACCGTCACGATGTCGTGGAGCCAGGCGGCCGGGAGCACAACCCGAAGGTCGGCGTGCTCCGCCGCCCCGAGGCGGCGCGCCCAGGCGACGACGCGGCGGACGTGCGCGAGGTCGTGCGCCGCGTCGCCGGCCATCCGCTCGCGCACGAACGCCTCGCACCGGGCTGACCAGCCCGCCAGCTCCGCCTCGGTCACGCCCACGCCTCGCGGTGATCTTCCGCGAACGACCTCAGGTCTCGCGGGGGTCGACCCAGCACGCGCTCGACGGTGTCGGTCACCGCGTCGGCCAGCCCGAGCCGGGTGGCCGTGTAGATCGCCGTCGTTACCGCCGCGAAGGTGGGCGGGTCGCCGGCCCCGAGGCGGCGGCGCGCGAACGCGAGCGCGCCCGGGCGCCGGTAGTCCACGCGGCGGCCCGTGACCTCGGACAGCACGCGGGCGACCTCGAACATGTCGACCGCCTCGGGACCCGTCAGGTCGAGCGCGCGGGTGCCGGGGACGCCCGAGGCCAGCCAGACGGCCGCGACCTCGGCGACGTCGCGGGCGTCGACCATCGACGTCCGGCCGGCGCCGGCGGGCACGTCGAGGCGGCCGGCGCGGACCTCGGCGGCGTGGACGCCCGAGAGATTCTGCATGAAGTAGGCGGCCCGCAACAGGGCGGCGTCGACGGGCGCCTCCTCGAGGCGACGCTCGGTCCGCCGGTGCGGGAGGAGCGGGTTCTGGCCGGCGCCGAGGACGGAGAGGAACGCCACACGGCGCACGCCGCCGGCCACCGCCGCCGCAACAACGGGGTCGAGAGCGGCGCCACCGAACTGGGGCGGCCGCATCAGGAACAGGCCGTCCGCGCCGGCAAACGCCGGGCGGTGGGTGGATGCGTCGAGGACGTCGAACCGGACAGACAGCCCCTCGACGGCGCCGGGGTCGGGAACGGCGGCGACTGCCTCGTGGCCGTCGGCCCGGAGCTGGCGGAGCACGGCGGCCCCGACCGTCCCCGTCGCCCCGGTCACGACGACCCGCATCAGGCCACGACGAAGTTGACGAGGCGGCCCGGCACCGCGATCTCCTTGCGGACCGTCCCCTCAGCGAGGTAGCGAGCCACGTTCTCCTCGGCGCGGGCCGCGGCGAGCATGGCCTCCTTGTCCGCCTCGGGGGCGATCTCGACCGTCCCGCGCAGCTTGCCGTTGACCTGGACGGCAATCTCGACCGTGTCGGCAACGAGGAGCGCCGGGTCGTGCTCCGGCCAGTCCTCGTACGCCAGCGTGTCGCTGTGGCCGAGCGCGCGCCACAGCTCCTCCCCGAGGTGGGGGGCGAAGGGCGAGAGCAGGAGCACGAACGGCTCGGCGACCGCCCGCGGCACGTGCTCCCACTTGTAGGCCGCGTTGACGAACTCCATCATCGCCGCAATCGCCGTGTTGAAGCGGAGCCCGTCGATGTCGTCGGTCACCTTCTGGATCGTCGCGTGGAGCGCGCGGAGCTGGTCGCGCGTCGGCTCGGCGTCGGCGACCGTCGCCGCGCCCGTGTCGGCGTCGAGGAGCAGGCGGTAGACGCGGGCGAGGAAGCGGTGGACGCCGTCGACCGAGCGCGTATTCCAGGGCTTCACCTGCTCCAGCGGTCCCATGAACATCTCGTAGAGGCGGAGCGAGTCGGCGCCGTACTCGGCAATGATGTCGTCGGGGTTGACGACGTTGCCGCGGCTCTTCGACATCTTGTGCGCGCGCGACGTCGCGCGCACCGACGGGTCGGTGGAGAGCACGAACCCGTCGCCCTGCTTCTCGACCTCGCCCTCGTCGAGGCGGACGGCCACGAGCGAGGACCCGTCGCGGGCGTCCTGGTGCGTCGCGCCTCCCGCCTCGGGGTCAGCGATCTCGACCGCGTGCTCGGCCGAGACGTACCCGAACGTGTCGCCCGTCGCGCCATCGAGGTGGCGGTAGGCGGTGTACTCCATCTCGCCCAGGATCATGCCCTGGTTGACGAGGCGCTGGAACGGCTCGTCGGTCGACACCACGCCGGCGTCGAACAGCACCTTGTGCCAGAAGCGGGCGTAGAGCAGGTGGAGCACCGCGTGCTCGGCGCCGCCGACGTAGAGGTCGACCGGCATCCAGTAGCGCTCCGCCTCGGGGCCGACCGGGGCCGCGTCGTTGTGGGGGTCGAGGAAGCGGAGGTAGTACCAGCACGAGCCGGCCCACTGCGGCATCGTGTTGGTCTCGCGCGTGGCCGGCGCGCCCGTCTCGGGGTCCGTCGCGGCGAGCCACTCGGTCGCGTTGGCGAGCGGGCTCTCGCCGTTGTCGGCCGGGCGGTACTCGTCCACCTCGGGGAGCGTGAGCGGGAGCGCGTCGGCCGGCAGCGGCACCGGGCCGCCGGCGGTGTGGACGATCGGGATCGGCTCGCCCCAGTAGCGCTGGCGGCTGAAGAGCCAGTCGCGGAGCTTGTAGTTGACCTGCCGGCGCCCGACGCCGTGCTCCTCCAGCCAGTCGATGATTTTTGCTTTGGCCTCGTCGACGCCGAGGCCGTCGAGCGACGTGCCGGACTCCGCGATGTCGCCCACCGCGCGCCCCGAGGCGTCGGAGTTGACGAGGGCGCCGTCGCCGGTGTAGGCGGCTACGAGGCGGCCGTCGGCGTCGGTCTCGCCGCCCGCGACGACCTCTCGGATCGGCAGCCCGAACGCCTCGGCGAACTCGAAGTCGCGCGCGTCGTGGGCTGGGACCGCCATGATGGCGCCCGTGCCGTAGGTGGCAAGCACGTAGTCGGCGATCCAGACCGGCACCTTCTCGCCATTGACCGGGTTGACAGCGTGCGCGCCCGTGAAGACGCCCGTCTTGGACTTAGACTCCATCCGGTCGCGCTCGGTCTTGCGCGCCGTCTGCTCGACGTAGGCGCGCACCGAGGCGGCCTGCTCGGGCGTCGTGACCGTGTCCACGAGCGGGTGCTCGGGCGCCAGCACCATGTAGGTGGCCCCGAAGAGGGTGTCGGGGCGTGTCGTGAACACGCGCACGACCGCCTCGGGGTGGCCGGCGACCCGGAAGTCGACCTCGGCGCCGACGCTCCGCCCGATCCAGTTGCGCTGCATCGCCTTGACCGACTCGGGCCAGTCGAGGCCGTCGAGGCCGTCGAGCAGCCGCTCGGCGTACTCGGTGATGCGGAGCATCCACTGCCGCATGGGCACCTGCACGACGGGGTGGCCGCCGATCTCGCTCTTGCCGTCGACCACCTCCTCGTTGGAGAGGACGGCGCCCAGCGCGGGGCACCAGTTGACGGGCGCGAACGCCTCGTAGGCGAGGCCGCGCTCGTAGAGCTTGAGGAAGATCCACTGCGTCCACCGCACGTAGGCCGGGTCGGTGGTGTTGACCTCGCGGCTCCAGTCGTACGAGAACCCGAGGCGCTGGAGCTGCCGCCGGAAGGTGGCCACGTTGCGCTCGGTCGTGGTCCGCGGGTGGATGCCCTCGCGGATCGCCGCCTGCTCGGCCGGCAGCCCGAACGCGTCCCAGCCCATCGGGTGGAGCACGTTGAAGCCGCGCATCCGCTTGGTGCGGGCGACGATGTCGGTGGCCGTGTAGCCCTCGGGGTGGCCCACGTGGAGGCCCGCGCCCGAGGGGTACGGGAACATGTCGAGGACGTAGTACGGCGGCTTGCTCGCGTCGAAGCCCTCGTCGCCGGGGCCGAGGGTTGTGTACGTCTCGTGCTCGGCCCAATGGGCCTGCCAGCGGGGCTCGATCTCGTCGTGGGGGTAGCCTGCCATCGCGCGGTCTCGTCAGCGAGCGCGAAAGCTACCGCCCGGGCCGGGCGCCGTTCGCGAACGCTCCGCGACTCTGCCCGCCTCGGTGCCGAGGCGGGAGGACCGAGGCGGGGCGCTATCGTGCCGCCTCGGTGGCGACGGCGCGAACGGACCGGTCGAGGACGAAGTCCGACGCAGCGCTGCGCAGACGCGACCCCGAGAGCGACCGCGCCTCGACCAACCAGACGTACGCTCCAGGCGGAAGCTCCTGCTCGGGCCACAGCCTCGCGACCTCCTGCAGCGGCACCACCGATCCCGCGACGGCGAGCGTTCGCGAGAGCGTATCGGCCGGAAGCGCGACAGTCACCCGCACCGAGTCGTCGCGCGTGGCGACGCCCGTGATGGTCCACCGCAGCCTCTCGCCGTCTGCCGAGAGAGCAAACGCCGAGGGCACGCGCCTCGGTGGTGCCTCCACCGAGGCGGCGGGGGCATCGCCTCGGAGCGTGCTCGCGCGCGACTCCTCACCGCCCAGGCTCCAGAACAAGAGAGCGACCACCACGAGAACCAGCGCAACCGCGCCAATCACCCACGGCAGCGCACCGAGGCGGTCGCTCCCGGGCTGCTCCCGCCCTGGCGGACCCGGTGGCTCGGGGGGCGCCTCGCGGGGCGTCTCCCCTGCTGACGCGAGAAGAGCGTTCACCTGCTCCGCGGGAAGACGCGGCGTGCCCACCCGCGCGAGCGTGCCGTGCTCGGCCAGAGCGACCGTGACGTTGTCCGGCGAGCCTCGGTGGAGAGCCAGCGCGACGAGGCTGCGAGCCGCGCTCACGAGATCCGGCGTGCCTGCGACGTGCTCGCGGAGGTCCGCCTCGGTAACGACACCCGAGAGCCCGTCGGAGCAGAGCAACAGGACCGAGGCGGGACCGAGGTCGACCCACCCGGTGGGCGGAAACAGGTCCGGCTCGGCGTCTCTGGAGCCGTCCAGGGCACGCGTCAGAGCATGCTGGAACGGACTCGTCTTGGCCTCCTCAGCGGTGATCACCCCGTGCCGCACGGCGTCCGCCACGACCGAGTGGTCCTCGGTCACGAGCGCCGCCCCGTCGTCGCGCACAACGTACGCTCGGCTGTCACCGACGTTGGCAACGATGGCCCGGTCCCCAGCGATCACGGCCGCGACGAGCGTCGTGCCCATGCCGCTCCCGGCTCCCGCCTGCTCGATGGCCCGGGCCGCCTCGGTGTAGGCGTGACGCAGGAAGGCACGCGAGGCCGTCTCCGGGTCCGCGCCCTTCACGAGACGGATGAGATGGTCGGACCATTCCGCCGCCAGGGCGTCCGCCGCGAGCCGGGCCGCGACTTCGCCGTGCGCGTGACCGCCCATCCCGTCGGCGACGAGCAGCAACGCGACGGGTGTCGAGCCCACTCGTCCCGTGAGCACGCGCCCCACGTCCTCGTTGTGGGCGCGGCGACCGGTCACGGAGACCGTGTGGACGGGTATCGCCGAAGCAGGGCCGGGAGAGTCGGTCGTCATCCGTCTGCGCGTTCCCTTGCAGCCCGCTCGTCCAGATTCATGAGCGGCAACTGCCTCACAAGCATGGGGCCTCTCATGATGCCGACGGTCTAGCGACCGATGCACCCGTCGTGGCCTCGGCGCTGCTCGCGTGGAAGCCCGTCAGCCGGTCCATATCAGCGGAGCTAAACAAGCCCACCATCGCCACCGGTTCGCTGTCCGCGGAGACCTCCATGCCGCCGCAGCCCGCGTGGACGATCACACGGGACGCGCCCTGCGTCTGCACAGAGGACGCAGCGGCGAGGGCGGCTGCCACGAGGGGCACCCGCGTGTTGCGGCGGAGGAGAAACGGAAGCACGGCCGGCGGCGCGAGGATGGAAAGGTAGAGGCCCGATTTCGATCTGGAGCGTGCCTTCGCCTCCTTCAGGTACCGGATTGGATCTGCGTTCCCCTCACGATGGCACCCTGACGCCCGCTAGCTGGCGCCTCCGTCGCTGCCGTCGCCTCGGCCTCCTACCCGCCTCGGCACCGAGGCGGGACCGGGACACCTCGGGGGTCTCTCCTCTGTTGTTCCCGCAGGACTCACAGCCAGACCAATGCACAAACGGTCACGGTGATAGCGCCGACGATCAGGCTCACCGGGGCGCCCGCCCGGGTGAAGTCCGTGTAGCGGTAGCCGCCCGCGCTCATCACCATCAGGTTCGTCTGGTAGCCGATGGGCGTCAGGAAGCTCGCCGCGCTGCCCACGGCCACTGCCACGCAGAATCCGACTGGATTCTGGTCCAGGTCCGCCGCGACCGTCAACGCGACGGGCACCATCAGGGCCGCGCTCGCCTTGTTCGTGATGAGTTCTGCCAGAAGGTTGCTCGCCACGTAGATCGCCACGAGAGCCCCCACCGGTCCCGCCCACGCGCCGATCGCCTCCACACCCTGGGCCGCCACCGCCGCCAGCCCCGTCGTCTCGACCGCCTTCCCGATGCCGAGCGCTGCCGCGATCACGAGCAACACCGGCCCGTCCATCGAGCGGAACACGGCCGGACCCCGAAGGCACCCGGTCACCCCCATCCCGAGTGCCGCCGCGAACGCTGCCGACGCGAGCGGCAGCACGTTAAGCGCGACAAGCCCAATCATGCCCGCGAGGATGCCGAGCGCGATGGGTGCCCGGCTCGTCACCGGTCGCACGGCGTCCACCGACGCAACGAGCGCGAAGTCCTCCGCACGAGCACTCAGCCGATTCTTGAGCGCGCCTCGGCCCTCCACGAGCAAGAGGTCCCCTGCGCGAAGGGGCACGTTCCCGAGCCCCCCCTCCACAGCGCCCTCGCGCCGTCGGATGGCGAGCACGACCCCCCCATACCGCTCGCGGAACCCAACCCCCTTGAGCGTCTGCCCGACCAGCCGGGAGCCGGGAGCCACCACCACCTCGAACAGGGGGAGATCGGGACGTCCCGCATCGTCCACCACGGGCGCTTTCCGCACGAGACCGGGGCGAGCCAGAAGAGCATCGTAGGCGCTCGCATCGCCTGCGAACTCCAGCACGTCGCCCGCCACGAGGACGGTGTCTGGGAGCGCATCGAAGACGCCATCGCCTCGGCGAACGCGCGCGAGAAAGGCGCTGCCGAGGGTCCGCAGGCCTGCGTCTTCCACAGTCTTCCCACGAAACGGCGCCTCCGGCGACACGAGCAGTTCGAACCGGTAGTCCTGGAGCCTCACTGCCTCGGTCTCCTCGCGGTCGGGAAGTAGGCGGTACCCCACGAGGGCGTAGTACGTCCCCACGGCAAGCGCGGCAGGCACCCCCACCCACGTGAGGTCGAAGAACGAAAAGCCCGGGAGCCCTTCGGCCCGCATCAGGCCGTGCACCACCACGTTCGTGCTCGTCCCGATGAGCGTGAGCCATCCGCCCACGATGGCCGCCGTCGAGAGGGGCAGAAGCAGCTTCGAGGCCGAGAGCCCACGTTCCTGAGCCCACGCCTGGACGCGCGGAATAAGCATCGCGACGACCGGTGTGTTGTTGAGCACGCCCGAAAGCAGGGCCGTCGGCACGAACAGGCGCATCACAGCCGGACCGACACGAGACGACCGTGGCTTCAGCAGGCCGTCCACGAAGCCCAGCGCTCCAGTTCGGTCCACTCCCGCCGCCACGACGAACAGCGCCCCGATGGCGATGACCGCCGGATTGGCAAAGCCCGCGAAGGCCACCTCGGGTGTGAGCACGCCTGCGATGAGGAGCAAGCCGAGCGATCCGAGCAGCACGAGGTCGGTTCGCGCCCACGACCGGACGAGCGCCACGACCATCAGGACGAGGACGCCAAGCGTGTACCAGGCAGGCCAGGAGAGCGGCACCGAGGCGGGACGAAGTGCGACGCAAGCCTACCGCCGCCAGGGCATTCCGATGCTCGTTCCGCGGAGCAACTTTTCGGCAAGCTCCCGATCCCCACCGCAGCACAGGCGGTGTGTCGCTTCACCCAAGACGTGACACGGCGCCCCCGAGTGCCTACATTCAGACTCCGGCATCTCCCTCCTCCCCTATGGCCCTCCGAAAGACCCCCGAGGCTGACCTGAAGCGGAAATATCCGCTCTACATCCAGATCGGCGCCGTTGTCTCGCTGCTTCTGCTGCTTGCCTTCGTCAACGCTCCGATCTCGACCGGAAACGAGATCGAAGTCCTTGAGGACACGCAGGAGATCATCGAGGTCGAGGACATCGAGCAGACGCGGATCGTGGAGCCGCCGCCGCCGCCGCCGCCTGCTCCGCCGCCACCCCAGGAGGTGCCAGACGATGCGGTGATCGAGGACGAGATCATCGAGGAGATCGACATGGACTTCGACGACGTGGTGCCGCCGCCCGCCGGACCGCCCGCGCCGCCCGCTCCTCCTCCGCCGCCGCCCTCGGACGAGCCGCCGCCGCCGCCGCCGCCGGAGCCCGAGCCGCAGGAGCCGGAGATCTTCGAAGTCGTGGAGCAGCAGCCGGAGCTCATCGGCGGGCTCGAAGGCCTCCAAGGCCGCGTCGAGTATCCCGAGATGGCACGCCGCGCAGGCGTCGAAGGCAAGGTCTTCATCCAGTTCGTCGTCGACGAGCAGGGCCGCGTCTCGCAGGCCGTCTGCGCCCGCTCGCCGAACGAGATGCTCTGCGACGCCGCCATCGCGGCGGTTCAGGAGTCGCAGTTCCGTCCGGGCATGCAGCGTGGCCGCCCCGTGAAGGTCCGCTACACCCTCCCGGTGGACTTCAAGCTCCGCTAGACGAGCCCACCCCCTGCTCGCTCCGCGCGAGTCCCGCCCCGGTGGCCAGTGGCTGCCGGGGCGTTTTCTGTGGCACGCTCCGCCTCGGTACCGAGGCGGGAACGACAGGCCCCACACCGTTGGACCCTCCGCCGTCTGCGCGTCCGCCTCGGTGAGACGTCAACGCGTCCGATGGCGCGTGCCACCGTCCGGCAATCCGATCAGGACCTCCGTCGCGAGGCAGAGGAAGAGGCCGTGATCCAGCACGCCTGGTGTCGTACGAATCTCGGATGCCATCCGGGCGGGATCTGTAAGGCCACCCGGGAAGCGCGCATCGAGGACCCAGAAACCCTGGTCCGTCACGACGGGACCGTCCTTGCTCTGTCCCATCCGAAGCACAGGCTCCGCCCCCATCGCGCGAAGGGCCTGCGTCACCGCGGGCTCGGCCATCGGGAGCACCTCGACCGGCACCGGCATGGACGTGCCCAGCCGGTCCACCTCCTTCGTGGGATCGGCGAGCACGACGAACCGTGCGGCGAGACTCGCGACGACCTTCTCGCGCGTGTGCGCGGCTCCGCGTCCCTTGATGAGATCGAGGGCGGGACTGATCTCGTCCGCGCCGTCGAGGGCGAGGTCCAGCGCCGGTCGTCCCGCCTCGGTGCCGAGGCGGAGATCGGCGAGTGTGAGGAGCGGAATGCTGTGCTGCCGCGCGAGGCGCTCGGCTGCAAACGAGGTCGGCACGCCCGACACGCGGAGGCCCTCGTCCCGGATGCGCCGCCCGATGGCCTCCAGCGCGAACGCCGTCGTGGAGCCCGTCCCGAGGCCGAGGCGCATCCCGTCGGTGACGAGCGCGGCGGCGGCCTCCCCGGCCGCACGTTTGGCGAGGATCTGAGGGTCTGGACGGGCGGTGCTCACGAAGAGACGGCAGGAGCGGTGGTGAACGAACGGGGTCCCGAAGCTACCGAGCCTGGGATACCGGATCTCTCGCCTCGGTGCACCGAGGCGGGAGACCCAACGGGCGTCGCAGTCAGCCGCCGCTCGTGACCATGCTGGGGGTCGCGAACCGGTCGGGCCTCGACCCTACTCGAACCGAAGCGCCTCTACGGGGCGCAGCCGCGACGCCTTCACCGCCGGGTACACCCCGAAGGTCAGCGCGATAGCCGTCACCCCGACCACCGCCACGATGGCCCACCCGACGGGGAACGCAGGCGTGCTCTGGAACACCGCCGCGAGGCCGTTCCCAGCCACCACTCCCAACCCGATCCCGACGAGCCCGCCCATCTGGCACAGCACGACGGCCTCCAGAAGGAACTGCACGAGGATGTCGCGGCGCTTGGCACCGAGGGACTTTCGCACACCGATCTCGCGCGTCCGCTCCGTGACGGAGACCAGCATCACGTTCATCACGCCCACGCCCGCCGCGAGCAGCGCGATCAGCCCGATGCCTGCGCCTCCCATCGCGAGAGCGGTCGCGAAGCCTTCCAGCGCCTCGGCGGCGCCGTCGCTGGCCGTCGCGTCGAAGTCGTTCTCCGCCTCGGGCGAGAGGCCCCGGATGGCCCGCATCACACCGATGGTCTCGTCTCGGGTGGCGGCAAGAAGCTCTGGCGAGGGCGAGCGCACGTCGATCACCACGCTGCGGTTGGAGAGGCCAAACGCTGGAATGGCCCGCGAGATCGGGACGATGACAACCCGGTTGGGATCGAACAGACCAAACCCGCCGCTCTCCTCCTCCAGCACCCCCACGACTGTGAAGCGAAGGCCGTCGATGCGGACCTCCTTCCCGAGCGCCTCGCGCCCGGCAAACAACTCGTCTTCCACCGTCGTCCCGATGATCACGACCGACCGGGCGGCACGCACATCGTCGGCCTCCAAGAACCGGCCTTCGCTGATGCCCCAGCCGTTGTTGGTCGCGTACGCCTCGTCGGCGCCGACGAGCGAGATGTTGGGGTCGGTTTCCTCGCCCCCTCCGCGCAACTGCTTCCCGAAGTCCTGCACGTACGGGCTCACGGACGACGCGAGGGACGAACGTGCTGCCAGCCGCTCGGCCTGCTCCAGCGTGAGCCGAGGGCGGCGACGCTGTTCGTCCGAGGCGTCGAAGTCGCCCGATGTGCGGGTGACCGTGATCGTCTGAGAGCCCATCTCGACGAGGTTGTCCACGAGCACCTTTTCCAGCACCGCCACGGCCGTCACCGCCGCGATGACGGAGAACACGCCGACCGTGATGCCGAGGACGGTCAGTGCGGAGCGGAGGCCGTTGCCGCGCAGCGCGCCGAAGGCCATGCGGACGATGTCGCCGAGGGAGGTCATGTCAGCTGAGAACTGCGTACGGCTTCAGGAAAGGCATTGGCGAGATCGTTTCCGCTCCCCAGCGGGCCAACCCGCCTCGGTACCGAGGCGGACCAAACGGACGGCGGGCTACTCATAGCGGAGGGCCTCCACGGGGCGAGCCTTGGCCGCCTGCCACGCGGGCGCGAGGCCGAACAGGAGCCCCGTCGCGGCGCAGATCGTGAACGCGACCAGCACCGTCCCGAGGGTCAGTTGAGCCGTGAACACCTGATTGATGCCGATGGCGATGAGCCCCGCCAGCCCCACCCCAATCGCTCCCCCCACGAGGCAAATCACGACCGCCTCGATGAGAAACTGAACCAAGACGGCGCGGCGCGTGGCACCGAGCGCCTTCCGCACGCCGATCTCGCGCGTTCGCTCCTTGACGCTCACGAACATGATGTTCATCACGCCGATGCCGCCCACGAGGAGCGAGAGCGCCGTCAGGAAGATGCCGACGCCGTAGGTGGTCACGCGGAGGGTCTGGAAGAGCTGCCGGAACTGCTCCTGCCGGTTGATGGAGAAGTTGTCGTCCTCCAGCGGATCCAGACCGCGATAGATCCGCACGAGCCCGCCGAGTTCTTCCTGCGCCTCGTCCAGTTGGGTCACGTCCGCGACCGCCACCTTGATCGCGACACCAGGCGTGGGGTCGAACAGTCGCTTGTAGGTCTGGAGCGGGATGATGACGCGCTCGTCTCCCGAGGCGAGCCCCAGGAAGTTCCCGCGCGCCACCAGCGTCCCGACCACTTCGAACCGCTTCCCGGAGATGCGGAGGTGCTTCCCGATGGGGTCTTCGGAGGGAAACAGCGCCTCGCGCACGTCCGCCCCGATGACGACGACCTGGCGACCGGCGCGGTCCTCCACCTCGGTGAAGAAGCGCCCCTCCTCTACATCGGCGCCGCCGGTGTCCACGTAGGCCGTCGTACTGGCCTCCACGCCCACACCGCCGATCTCGTCCCGCCCGCGCCGGAGGGTGGACGTGATGCCGGTCACGGGCGCGACGGCCGAGGCGTACTGACTTCGCTCGCGGATGTACGGCCCGAGGTCCTCCTCGATCTCGGGACGCTGACGGTACTTCCACCAGTCATCGAAGGAGAAGAACCACGGCATCTGCTGGACGAACAGCGCGTCGTCGCCGAGCATCGCCATGGAGCGGTCGAACTCGTTCTCGATCCCGTTGATGACCGTCAGCGTGGCCGTCACGGAGACGATCCCGATGATGATGCCGAGCGTGGTCAGCAGCGCGCGCATCTTGCTCGCCCGGAGGGCACGGAGCGCGATGCGGGCGCCTTCGGAGAGTTCGGTGACCGCAGACGGCACGAGAGGGGGTGATCGGGCGAGAGGACCCGGCGGCTACGCCGGAGGACGCGGGAGGTTACGCCGAGCGGACAGGAGGCGATTCGGGTCCGCCTCGGTCCGCCTCGGTACCGAGGCGGAGGTCGTCGGGGCGGGACGCGTCTCGCGGGTCCGCTCGGGCTAGCTTCTGGCCTGCACTCCTTCCCGCACGATGTCCAAAGTCCGCATCATCGGCGAGTTCTGGCGCTTCCTTCGCGAGCGCAAGAAGTTCTGGCTCGCCCCCATCGTGATCGTCCTGCTGTCGTTGGGCCTGCTTGTGGTCGCGGCTCAGGGCTCGGCCCTCGCGCCGTTCATCTACTCGCTCTTCTGATCCGAACAGGTCCGCCTCGGTACCGAGGCGGACGGACCGGGCGTCACGACGGGCGGCTGATCCAGGCCGTCTCGCGCGTGTCCAGCAGCCGCGTCAGCGCCTCTTTCATCTGCGCCCGGCGGACCGGCTTGGCGAGAAACAGATCGAACCCGGCCCGAAGGCAGTGCGCCCGGTCCTCTGGCGCCACGTGCGCCGTGAGCGCTGCCACGGGAAGGCGCGCCAGCGCCGGGTCCGCGCGGATGACGCGAATCGCGCCGAATCCGTCCATGCCCGGGCCGTAGTTGATGTCCAGCAGCGCCGCATCGAACGGGCGCGAGCGCAGCATCTCGATCGCCTCCTCCGCCGTCGCCGCCGTGACCACGTCGTACTCCGACCGCAGGTACAGGGAGAAGAGCTGCCGGTTCTCCGGCACGTCATCCGCAACGAGAATGAGGGAGCGGGACGCGGGCGCATCCGTTGGGCGAGGCACCGGACTCAGAGCGGGCTGCACAGTGACGGGGGAGAGAAAGGGGAGTCCGGTATCGGCCGGGCGGGACCTCGCTTAACCACGCGAAGCCGCAAACTCCGCTGCGAGCGGTCGGCACGCCTCCAGCAGGTCGCCGTGCAACGAGGCTGGAGCGGCGATGAGACCGCCGGAGAACACGGGATGGGCCTTGCCGTCGAGCCCGGTCACTCGGCCTCCGCCCTCTTCCACGAGCAACACGCCCGCGGCCACATCCCAGGGCGCGAGGCCGCCCTCGAAGAACGCATCGAAGCGTCCGGCAGCGGTCCACGCGAGGTCCATCGCGGCGGAGCCGTGGCGGCGGATGCCACGGGTCCCGCGCATGAGCCGCTCGAACGTCTGGAGGTACCCGTCGGCGTAGGAGTAGTCGCGGAAGGGGAAGCCCGTGGAAACGAGCGCGAGGTCCAGATCCGAAGTCTCGCGGACCGAGGCGGTGGCGCCGTTGACCGTCAGCCCACCGCCGCGCGTGGCCGCGAACGTCTCGCGCGAGGTCACCTCCTCCACCACGCCGACGACGATCTGACCGGCCTCCTCCAGCGCGATGGAGACGGCGTACGGCGGGATGCCGTGCGCGAAGTTCGTCGTGCCGTCCAGCGGATCCACGATCCATCGGCGGCCCTCGGACAGCTCCGTCACGCGGTCGTCTCCGCCCTCCTCGGCGAGGATGGCATCGTCCGGGAAGGCCTCCCGGAGCCGCGCGACGATGAGCGCTTGCGCGGCCTCGTCCACGTCGGTCACGAGGTCGTGCGTGGTCTTGGTCCGGGCATCGCGCCGGTCGAACGTGGCGGCGCGGGAGGCGATGAGGTCGGCGGCGGCCTGGGCCGCCTCGGTGGCGACGCGGAGAGCCTCGGCGTAGGGCATGGGCGCGGGAGGATCGGGCGGCGTGAACCGAGGCGCGGCGGGCGGGTTCTGCCCTCGCGATCTTGACGCCGATGCACCGCTTCCTTCTCCCTCTCCTCGCCCTCGCGGCCTGCGCCGAGGCCCCGGTCGAGATGCCCCCGCACGAGGCCGCCGCGGACGCCCTGTTGGAGCACGTCACCGGGAACGCCTGGGACTCCGTCTGGACCCGCGCCGCCGCCGCCGACTATGTCCGCCTCGGCACCGAGGCAGGGACATCCGAGGCGCTGGACGCCCCGCCCGTCAACCCGCTCCCCGCCTTCCTCTCCGACGAGCCGCCCTACCTCGACACCGCCGCGCGCGAGCAGTACGCCACGCGCGTCCTCGGCGACACGACCGTCGCGGGGCGACCGGCGCAGCTCGTGGAGGCGCTGTTCGTCCCAGACGGGCGCCGCACCCAGCCCATCCGCCTCGTTCGCGCCGCCGTGACCGAGAGCGGCGACCTGCTGTGGGTCCACGTGGACCGCGCGATGGACACGATTCTGTTCGATGAGGCGAGCCGCCTCCGTGCCGGGCTCACCGAGGCGGACGGCGCCCTCGTGCCCGGCCACGCCGAGATCGAGACGACGACCGACGTGACCGCCTCGGAGCCCCGTCCGCTCACTCTCGCCTGGGAACGCGTGCGATGACCCCCCTCGATCTCGCGCTCCGCGCTCGCCTCCGCACGACCCGCCTCGGTCGCCCGCACCGCCACCTCCCGAGCGTGGGCAGCACGCAGACCGAGGCCGCCGCCTGGGCCGACGACGGCGCCTCCACCGGCGCGATGGTCACCGCCGACACCCAGACCACGGGGCGCGGGCGCCTCGGACGCGCGTGGGGCGACGTCCCCGGGCAGGACCTCGCGCTGTCACTCGTCCTCCGCCCCGCCCTTCCGACGGAGAAGCTCGGGCTGGTCGGCCTCGCGGCAGCGCTCGGGGTGGCTCAAGCCCTCGACGCGCGCGTGCCCGGCGTCACGCTCAAGTGGCCCAACGACGTGCTCCTCGGCGGCCGCAAGGTCGCGGGCATCCTGGCGGAGACGCGCTGGGCGGCCTGCGGCGGCGGTCACCGCCCCACGGTCCTCCTCGGTGTGGGTGTGAACGTCAACCGCGAGACCTTCCCTCCCGAGATCGCGGGCCGTGCCACCTCGCTCGTGCTGGAGACCGGCGCCACCCACGACCGGGCCGCTCTCCTCGCCGACCTCCTCCTCGCGCTAGAATCCGCGCTCTCGCTCTCCGATGACGCGCTCGTCCGCGAGGCGGAGGCCCGCCTCGGTGCCCTCGGCCACCGCATCGAGATCGGATTTCCCGGAACCAAACGGACGCCCCTGACGGGCACGGTCCTCGGCCTCGGCGCCGACGGCTCGCTCCGCCTCGGGACCGAGGCGGGGGACGCGCGGGTCCTCGCGGGCGAAGCGACCGTCCTGGCGTGAGCGCGCCGTTCCTCGCCGTGGACATCGGCAACAGCGCGGTCAAGGTGGCGCGATGGGACGGCGCGTGGGGCGAGGTCACCCGGTTCCGATCGTCCACCGAGGCGCCCGCTGACGTGTGGGTGCCGCGCCTGAGGCGCCTGGCGGACGGTGCGAGGGCGAGCGGCGTCTGCTCCGTCGTGCCCGCACTCACGCCGGTCGTGACCGAGGCGCTCCGCACCGTCACCGAGGCGGATCCGTTCGTCGTCCGCGCCGATCGACCGCTGCCGTTCCGGATGGGCTACGCCACGCCGCAGACCCTCGGGAACGACCGTGTGGCTGCCGCCGCCGCAGCGTGGCTTCAGTTCGGCGCGATGGAGCACCGCCCTGTCGTCGCGTTCGACGCGGGAACGGCGATCACCGTGGAGGCCGTGGACCTCACGCCCGATGGACCGGTCTACCGAGGCGGGGCCATCCTGCCCGGCCCGCACACGCTCCTGCGGTCGCTCGCGCGAGGCACCGCCCAACTCCCCGAGGTGGAATGGGAGCGCCCGCTGTCTCCCATCGGGACAAGCACGAACGAGGCCATCCAGGCCGGGCTCACAACGCTCGTGCTGGACGGGATGGCGGGGCTCCTCCGCCGCACGTCCGAGGCGCTTTCGGCTCCTCCGGTGGTCGTCGCGACGGGCGGCTGGGGCGGCTGGCTCGCGAAACGGCTGGAGGCGGTGGATCACGTCGCGCCCCACCTTGTGCTGGACGGTGTGCGGCTGTTGGCGCGGAGATGACCTCCGCCTCGGTACCGAGGCGGGGACGGCAGCGATCGCTTTTCATTGAGTCCCGGGAACGGAAATCGGACGAATCGCCCGGCGGAACGATGGCACGCCACATGCTTTGGGACTCCCCGTTGCAGCGCTCTTCTCCTACTCGCTCTGTTATGGCCTCCTCCACATCTGTCTCTCAAGCGACTGTTTCGATTCCACACGCGGTCGGCGCTATCGGGCTCGCGCTCGCCGGTCTCGTCGTACTAGCTATCACACCGCTCGGAGGTCTCGTTGCGAGCAGCACTGGCCTGATGGTCGTTCGTGTGCTGTTCCTTGTCTGGCTCGGCCTGTCCCTCGCCGCGGACATCCGGAAGTGGGAGACGTACAGCCGCTCCCGACGACAGTTCGCGCTCGGAGTCTGGTTCTTCCTTTCGACGTCCGCCGTCTCTTCGTTCATCGTCGGGTAGGTCCCGAGCGGGAGACTCACTCCTTTCGCCTCGGTACCGAGGCGGATCTACCCGTCCGCCACGAGAAGCGTTTGGATCCGCGCCATCACCATCTCGATGGCGACCTGGTTCTGCCCACCGCGCGGGATGATCACGTCCGCGTGCCGCTTCGAGGGCTCCACGAACTCCAAGTGCATCGGGCGGACCGTGTGGCGGTACTGCCCGAGCACCGAGTCGATGGAGCGGCCGCGCTCGTGGAGGTCGCGCTCGATGCGGCGCATCAGACGCACGTCGTCCGGGGCATCCACGTAGAGCTTGATGTCCATCCGTTCGCGAAGGTCCGGCTCCGCGAGCACGAGGATGCCCTCCACGACGATGACCGGCCGCGGCTTGATGGTCTCCGTCGCCGCCTGTCGGCTGTGCGTCGTGAAATCGTACGTCGGCTTCTCGATGGCCTCGCCTCGGAGCAGCGCATCGAGGTGCTCCACCATAAGCGAGGTCTCCAGCGCGCGAGGGTGGTCGAAGTTGAACCGGGCGCGGGCCTCCGGGTCGAGGTGGGAGAGATCGACGTAGTAGGCGTCGTGGTCCAGAAGGGCGATGCGACGAGGACCGAACGCGTCCATCACCCGGCGCTGCACCGTGGTCTTCCCGGAGCCCGAGCCGCCTGCGATCCCGATGACAACCGACATGCTGTGTGCAACGTGCTGGGTGAGAGGGCCCGCCTCGGTGTCTCCGCAGAGCGGACCGAGGCGGGGAACACGGGCGCGGCGATTACGCCCAGATCGGCGTCCGCCTAGTCGTCGTCTTCGGTGGACGCGTCGTCGTCATCATCTGTCGGCTCGTCTTCCTCCTCGTCCTCCTCGCTCGCGCGCTTGGCAGCCTCCGCCTCGGCTTCGGCCTGCGCGCGGGCCTTGCGCTTCGCGGCGCGGCGCTCCTCCCAGCCCGGCCGAGACACCATCACGACGGTTCCACCTCCCCCCTCGTCGAGTTCGGACGCGTCGAAGTCGATCTCGTAGCCGCCGGGCGCTTCCCACTCGTCCAGGTCCTCCACGGTCTCCGGCAGTTCGATCACGATGTGATGCACGAGGGCACCGCGAAGCTCCTTCACGCCATGTGTCACGGGCTTGGTCTCGCCGCTCTCGTCCTCGCGGTAGAACTTGATGGTGAGCATCCGAGCGTAGGTGCCCGCATCGTCCCAGACCGCCGCGTGGGCACCGGGGAGGAGATTCCAGACCACCTGCCCCGTCAGCAACTCGTTGAGCACCGGGGACAGGATCGGCTTCCAGTAGGTGCTGGCCCGGCCGATCCCGTTCACGCTCGCGTCGATCTTGAGGCGGTAGTTCGGGATGAGATCGTCCGGCCGGAGCAGGCCGAAGAGACCGGAGATGATGACCCCATTCTCCAACAGACGGCGCTGAGCACCGGTCGGAAGACCCGGAAAGTCCATCGCGGCGTACATCACTCCCGGGTTGTACCGGTCGATGGCCGCCAGCAGTGGACTGCGGTAGATCTCTCCGGTCGCGTCCACGGCCTCCTGGAGGGTGTCGCCTTTGACACCGAATAGCTTGGAGAGCTCCTCCTCTTCCCCATCCCGGACCTGCGTCTGGAGCGCATCGATCAGTGCTCGGCGCTCCGGGTTGAGATCGTGGAAGTAGTTGAACGTGTTCGAGGAGCGGTAATCGAACATGTCCGGCGCGAGGGGATTGCCGCCGGACTGCTTGCCCTCGGAGGGCGGGAGGAGAATGGAGAAGCGCACAGACGAAGGGAAGGGGCGAGACGGGAAACGCCCAGCGCTACGCGACGGCAACGCTGGGCGGGACGCGCCGCCTCGGGAGGCGGCGGAAGTCGGGCACTACGCGGCCGCGCCAGTGTCCGCCGGACGATCCGAGGCGGGGCGCCGGGCGCGGGCGTCGGCGATCAGGGCGTCGGCCTCGTCAAGGAGGCGCGCAGCCTGCTCCCGGGCGTCGGCCACGAGGGCGTCGGCCTTCGCGCGGGCGATGCTTGACTCTTCCGAGGGGGACTCCAGGCGGTCGAGGACGCTGGAGAGATCGGCGGCCCAGCGATCGAGGAGGTACGCCACGCGACGACGGAGTTGTCGGCCCTCGTCGGGCGCGAGGAGGAGGCCGAGCGAGAACCCGGCGGTTCCACCGACGAGGAAGCCCCAGACGGTGGCACGGACGGTGCGGCTGCGAGAACTCATGAGCGGGGGTAAGACCGTGGGGACAAGATAGGAAGTCGAGACATGGGGCATTCCCCTGTCGTGCGGAACCAGAGCGAGGCCGCGCCCCTCAGGACGCGGCCTCGGATGTCTGCCGCCCAGACGGAACGGGAGGGCGGACTGCGCCGCCGATCCCCTAGCGGTTCTTCTTCTTGTGGCGGTTCTTGCGAAGCCGCTTCTTCCGCTTGTGGGTGGCGATCTTGTGGCGCTTGCGCTTCCGGCCGCAGGGCATAGGTCTACAGAGGGTGGGAATGATGCCTCGAACCCACAAGGTAGGGCGCAGGCTCCCCAAGGCCCAACCGCTTCCACGTTCTGCGTGTCGGCTTCACGTGCTCGGCGCCGAGGCGGACCGCTCCTGTCCACGATGCAAGACGGAAGCTGCCCTCACCTGTCCACGATGCTGGGCGCACCAGGCGCACAACCTCGTATCTGCCGCCTGTGTGAGCCCTGGCACGGGCGTTGCGTTGCTGGGCGCAACTAGCACCTCGGGAGGTTGAACAGGCTCCTGGGATTGCTCGAGCGACACATGCGAACGGGCTTCGGCCCACGCATCCGCCGGGCGGACACGTTTGGGTGAGCGTGTCCGCCCGGCCTTTTTTATGGCCCTGACGTTGGGTCATCTCGCGCCCTAGACTCCCGTTTCTCCACCGGTCTCCCCCTGTGACCCGCGCCGTCGTCCTCGCCCTCGTCGTTCTCGTCAGCGGATGCGCGCCGTCCCTCGCGCCGACCTACCGTGACTACCGCGTCCCATCGGCTCTCCTCGCCTCGGTGGACGAAGACGCCCCTGCCAACGAGATCCCGCTGGAGCAGCACCTCCGCGACGCCCTCACCGAGGCGGGCTGGACGGAGACCGAGCAAGACGCCCCGAACGTCATCTCCACCGAGCCCCGCCGCATCGCGACAGGCTTCCTCTCCCGGACCGACGCCACGCTGGACCTCGCGCCCATCAGCGGGCGGTTTGTTCGCGTCTACGTCCACGCGATCCGCACGAATGTCTTCGGTGCACGCTCCAAGCAGCCGTACCTGTCCCGTGGCCTCCGCGAGGACGCCCTCGCGAGCCTCACCGAGGCGATGGCGGCACGCGGGCTCATCGCGCTCGACCAGCCACGCGAACGCGACGAGGACGCCACGGAGTAGGCACGTCTTCCGCCTCGGTACCGAGGCGGAAGACGGTCAGCGGCGAAGCAGCGCGAGGACTCCAGCGACGCCCGCACCGATTCCGGCGGCCCACGCCCAGCCTCCGCCCGTCGCGACGGCCAGCCCTCCGAGGCCCACTGCGGCGACGGTCAGCGTAAGGCGGTCCACGCTCGCCGCCACCCGATCGCTCGCCGCGATCACGTCCGGGGAGCGGACCGCGAGGGTGCCCGCCTCGGTGTCTCGGAGGACACGATCGAGGCGACGCGGCAGGCCCGCGACCACCTTCAGTTCATCCACCGCGCGGTCGCGGAGGGCGCGGCGGACGTCGGGTGCGGCCTGACCAGCCAGCGGCTCCACGTACGGCCAGACGACGGTGAACGGGTTGAGGTCCGGCGCGAGCGACGTGCAGAGCCCCACAAGCAGCAGAGCCGTCCGCTGAAGCAAGATCCAGTCGCGCGGGACGCGGAAGGCCGTGGAGAGGTCCGTGACGGAGACCCCGAGTTGGTTCATCTGGTCGAACGCGATGCGCTGCTGTTCCAGCGAACGCTCCAGCCCGATGTCGGCAAGCGTGAACTGCGACGGGTCGATGCCCTGGAGGATCTCGCGATTGACCGCCTCCACGAACGCCGCGACGGTCTCGCCCGTCTGGCTGGAATCGGTCACGACGAACCCCATGTCGGACATCGCCTCGGTCACGCGGGCGGTGTCCTGCGCGATGGTCCCCGCGACCATCTCGGCCAGCCCCCGGCGCATCCCGGGCGTGAGCCGAGCGACCGCCCCGAAGTCCAGGAAAACGAGCGCGAAGCCATCGGGAGCCGTGGGGTCCGGGCGGACGAGGAGGTTGCCCGGATGCGGGTCCGCGTGGTAGGCCCCCTCGGAAAAAATCATCCGCCCGTACGTGTCCAGGATGCGTGTCGCGAGGGCGGTCCGGTCGATCCCGGCGGCGTCGAGCGCGGCGAGGTCTCCGACCTTGATGCCGTCCACCCACTCCGTCGTCAGCACCCGGCGGGCGGAACGGCTCGCGAGAACCGTTGGCACCTCCACACCCGGGAGATCGCGGATGACGGAGCCGACGGCCTCCACGTTCGCGGCCTCCTGCCCGAAGTCCAACTCGGAGCGGATGACCGCCTCGATCTCATCCATCTGCGCCTCCAGCCCCTGGACCTTGAAGTAGCGCCCGGCCCAACGGAGGATGGTGCGGATGGCCCGGAGGTCCAGATCCGCGATGGCCTCGATGTCCGCGTGCTGCACTTTGAGGGCCACCTCGCGGTCGTCCAACCGCGCGCGGTGGACCTGCGCGAGGCTGGCGCTGGCGACGGGCGCCTCGGTGACGATCTCGAAGAGCCCTTCGGGCGTGCCGCCCAGTTCGTCCCGCACCCGCTCGCGCACGAGAGCGAACGAGTTGGCCGGAACGCGGTCTTGCATCCCCTCCAGTTGCTCGCGGAAGGGTTCGGGCAGGAAGTTGGTGAGCGCGCTCGCGAGCTGTCCCGCCTTGATGAACAGGCCCCGCAGCCCGAGAATGGCCTCGCGCGCGCGACGACCGTTCCGCTCGTGGAGGCGCCGTCGGTTGCGGTCCGCCCAGCGGACACCGCGCACCCGCGCCACAGCCCTGAACCACAGGTAGCTCGCCGCGATGCGAAGCGCCGCCGCGTACGCCCGGGTTGTTCGGAAACGCCGAGCGGGGGGACGCGCGATCTCGATGGGGGCGACCGCCGCCCGGCCCGCCTCGGTGAACGGATCCGATGGAACGACCTCCCGCGTTGGCTCCTCTCGCGGCTGCACCGAGGCGGGAGGCGCCGGGGGCGTCGTCGCGAGGCCGTCGCCGCCGGGCGGGACGAGCACGGGGGGCGTCTCGGGGACGGAATCGGCGGGCGGAGAAGCGGGCATCGCGCGAGGCTACGCACGAGACCGCGCGAGGTGTCGGGCGCGAGGCTTCTTCGTGCGCGAGGCCCCCGCCTCGGCGCGTGCGCCCAGTAGCTTTCGGCTCGCACTCCCCCGCATTGCATGCTCATCGACGGAACCGCCATCGCGGCCGAAGTCCGCACCGAGGTCGCCGACGGCGTCCGCCAGTTCGAACAGACGCACGGGCGCCCGCCCGGCCTGCGGGTCGTCTTGCTCGGGGACCATCCCGCCTCGCAGTCGTACGTCCGCGCGAAGAAGAAGGCCGCCGCCGAGGTGGGCATCGAGGCGGAGACGCTGTTGCACCCAGCGGAGATGACGCAGGACGCGCTCCTCGCGCTGCTGGACGATCTCAACGCGGATCCCGCCGTGGACGGCATCCTCGTCCAACTCCCGCTTCCGAACCACATCGACGAGGCGGCCGTCATCCGTGCGCTCGATCCGGCGAAGGACGTGGATGGGTTTCATCCTGAGAACGTCGGGCGGCTGGTGCTCGGCGAGGAGACGCTGGAGCCGTGCACGCCTGCGGGCATCGTGGAGATGCTGCGGCGGAGCGGCGTGGAGACCTCCGGCGCCCACGCGGTCGTCCTCGGGCGGAGCAACATCGTGGGCAAGCCGATGGCGAGCCTGCTGCTTCGGCGCGGGCTGGACTGCACCGTGACCGTGTGCCACAGCCGCACGCGCGATCTCGCGGACATCACCCGGCAGGCCGACATCCTCGTCGCGGCCATTGGGCGGGCGGAGTTCGTGACGGCCGACATGGTCCGTGAGAGCGCGACGGTGATCGACGTGGGCATCAACCGCGTGGAGGACCTGACCCGCGAGCGCGGCTACCGTCTCGTGGGCGACGTGGACTTCGAGGCGGTCCGGGAAACAGCTGCTGCCATCACACCCGTCCCCGGGGGCGTCGGTCCGATGACCATCGCGATGCTGCTCCACAACACCCTTCGCGCCGCTGAGCGCCGCGCCGCGTGATGCAGGACGCCCCGCTCCCTCCCGATACCCTCGCGGACCCTGCGGCCGCCCCGGCCGACAGCCTCGCGACGGCCGACAGCCTCACCGAGGCGGACACCACCGCGGCCATTGTCTCGGAGACCGAAGGCATCGGCGCGGCGACGCGGGCGCTGGAGACCGCCGCCGACGAGGTCGCGAGAGGCAACTTCGAGGCGGCAGCAGAGATCGCGTGGAGCACGCTGCTCACCTTCACGTTGGAGAGCCTCATCCCGGCGATCCTCGTCGGGTTCGCGTTCTACGTCGGGTACCGGCTGGTCCACGGGATCCTCCGCCGGGCGCTCGGGCGCAGCCACCGGATCGACACGGGGGTGCAGCAACTCATCCTCCGCGTGCTGCGGATCGTGTTCGTCGCCTTCGCGGCCGTGACCGTCCTCGGCGAGTTGGGGATCGCCGTCGCGCCGCTCATCGCGGGACTCGGCATCGCGGGTCTCGCCATCGGCTTCGCGGCACAGGACACCATCCAGAACCTCATCGCTGGGGTGACCATCCTCGTGGACCGCCCCTTCCGCGTGGGGGACAACATCGAGTTGCAGGACACCTTCGGGACGGTGGAGGAGATCACGCTCCGCACCACGCGCGTCCGCACGCTCAACCACCAAATCGCGATTCTGCCCAACGCACGGGTGATCGAGGAGAAGATCCTCAACCACTCGATGCACCGGGCCCTGCGCGTCGTGATCCCGTTCGGGATCGCCTACAAGGAGAGTCCGCAGGACGCCCGCGAGGTGGTCCTCGCGCTCACCGAGGGGGACGCTCGCCTCCACCCCGACTTCCCGCCTCGGGCCGTGGTGACGAATCTGAACGACTCCAGCGTGGACATGGAGCTTCGCGTCCATCTGAAGGACGCGAAGCTGGAGGTCCCGGTCGGGTTTGAGTACCGCGAGAAGGTCTTCGAGGCGCTGAAGGCCGCCGACATCGAGATTCCGTTCCCGCACCTCCAGCTGTTCGTGGACGAGGCGAAGGCCTTCGAGGGAACGCGATGGATGGAGCCGCCCGCCTCGGGGTCGCCTCAGGCCGAGGCGTAGGCGCGCGCGCCCCTGCCGCGGCACCGAGGCGGGAGACGCCGTCCGCTACGCCTCGGCGTGGACGGAGCCCATCGCGCTCCGCTGCCGGGTGGCCTCGGCGGCGAGTGCGGCGGACGGGTGCTGGGATTCCGTACCGGAGACGACGAGCCCGTACGGCCCGGCGTGCCCGGCGTAGCGACCGAGCACTTCGGCACCGAGCAGTCCTTTGCCCGCGTGGCGCAGTTCCACGCGCCCGTCCTTCAGCACGACGACCCTGTCGCCCTCGATGGCGTCGTCACTCGCGACGAACACAAACCGGGCGTCGGCGAGTTGGGCGTCTCGTGGGGTTTGCCCATCGAGGCGGAGGGCGTGGATGGATTCCCCCTGGAGAAGCGACTGGAGCGTGATCCGCTCTGAGCCCGGACGCGGCATCAGCGCACCGCCTGCCACTGCCCAGCGCACCCCGATGCTCCCGTCGTGCCCGTCTCGGTCCACCAGGTGGTACCCTTCCTGATCACGCCGGAGAAAGCCCTTCTTTGCCAGCGCTTGGAGGTTTTGCGTGACCGAGTTGGGGGAGCGGTACCCGAAGTGATCCACGATCTCGCGGTACGTGGGCCAGACCTTGCTCTCGGTCATCGCGGACCGGAGATATTCGAGGAACTGGTGCTGCTTTTGGGTGAGGTGGCGGCGACTCATGAGAGGGGCGGAACGACAGGAAATGCACGAAAAGGTAGGACAACACATGCACGGGCACAACCATCCCTTCCCTGACCTTACGTCCCCTCCCCCATCTCCCCCGCGACACGCCGGACGCGGTCGGGAAGCCTCTCGTCGGCGTGTGCGCGGAGGTAGGCGTCTACGAGCGTATCCACCTCTCCCCGAACCTCGGGCGTGAGCCGTAGCCGCCCGGCCGTCTCTAGGTCCGTGCGGGCAAAGATGGCGAAAGACCGGAGCGCCTGACGACTGGCGGGAAGGGCTCGTGGCGCCTCCTCGTCACCACGGACCGCCCCGGAGTCCAGCAAGAGAACACCTCCCGCCTCGGGGAGAGCGTCCAGTTCCTCGCGATGCAAATCCGGAGCGAACCCGAGGAGGGTCGCCATGCGCAGGTGGAACCACGGCAGCGCGTTCGCGAGGCGGTCCTCAGCCATGTCGAGGTAGGTCAGCGTGCGGACGACCGCTTCGAGCGCGAGCGGGTGCGGCTCGCCTTCCTCCAGCAACGCTCGGGCGACCTCCAGCGCGCGGAGCGCGAGGGTGACCCGCTCCAAGTCGGTCGTGAGATGAGGAAACCGGCGCAGGTGCGCGGTTTCCTTGAGGGTCTGGAGGCCGCGTCCCGGCTTGTAGTAGTAGACCGCCTGGACGTACGAGCCGGGCTGGAGTGTGGAGCCGAACGTGCTCGACGTGCGGCGGGCGCCCTTCGCCATCGCGCCGAGGACGCCGTGCTGGCGTGTCAGCAGGGTCGCGATGCGGCTGGTCTCGCCGTAGTCGAAGGAGCGCAGGACGACGGCATCGGTGCGGACGATCATGAGAGAACCAACGCACGCGGCGGCGAAGGGCTCCACGTATGGGCGCACCACGTTCCCGCCTCGGCACCGAGGCGGTCGAGGCGATGCGCAGGCGCTCTGTTAGATCCGGCGGCCGTCCGTGTCTATCTCGCGCGACTCCCCCGATCCCGTGCGCGCGCTCTACCGTCTGCAATCCCGGCTCGGCCTGACCGCGCCCGAAGGCCGCGCGCTGCTCGGCCTCGCGATGGCGGGCCTGTTGGGGGTCGGGGCACACGAGTGGCAGCAGAGCAGCGGGCTCCCCTCGGCCGATCTGTACACCGAGGCGGACGCCGCGTTCGCGGCGGCCTCGCGAAGCGCACCTGCAGCCGCGCAGATGCTCCTGCCTGCACCGGGGGAGCCTGCACCGGCCCTCGCGCTGGACACCACCCGAGCCCCTCTCCCCGCTCCGCCCACCGAGTCGGACCTCACCGAGGCGGAT
>JBCCPW010000003.1:0-28075 GCA_039024735.1 Bacteroidota bacterium | reverse complement strand
CTCACCGCCGATGAAGCGGTCCTGCACGAAGGTCCGCTCGCGGTCCGGCAGACCGGCGTGATACGCCTCGCACGGTTGGCCGGTGGTGTCGCGGACGAAGCGCGCGAGGTCTTCGGCGTCCTTCCGGGTGGAGACGTACAGGAGGCCCGCGCCGCTCTCGTGGGCGTCTAGGATCTCCGCGAGGGCGCGGCGCTTTTGCTGACGGCCCGTCGTGGCGCGGACCTCGAAGACGAGGTTCGGCCGGTCGAAGCCGGTGACCACCACGTCGGGGTTGCCCGCCTCGGTGCCGAGACGAGAGGCACCGAGGCGGAGGGAGTCGATGATGTCGGCCTGCACCTCGCGCGTGGCGGTGGCCGTCAGCGCGACGCACGGCGGCGAGCCCATACCCTCGCGGGCAGGCGCGATGGTGCGGTAGTCCGGCCGGAAGTCGTGGCCCCACTGGCTGACGCAGTGCGCCTCGTCCACCGCGAGCCGCGCCACCGCCGTGCTGCTCAGGGCGCGGAGGAAGCCCCGCTGCCGCAGCCGCTCCGGCGCCACGTAGATCATCGCGAGGAGCCCCCGCGCGAGGGCATCGAGCGCGGCTTTCTGCTCCGTCTGGGCCATCCCGCTGTGCACCGAGGCGGCCGGGATGCCCTCCGCGCGGAGCGCGTCCACCTGGTCTTTCATCAGCGCGATGAGCGGCGAGACGACGACCGTGGTGCCCCGCCCCGCCTCGTGGTCCACGACCGCCGCGAGTTGGTAGACGAGGCTCTTGCCCGCGCCCGTCGGCATGACCACGAGCGCATCGCGTCCGTCCAGCACAGGCGAGAGGGCGCGGGCCTGGCCTGGGCGCAGCGCCTCGTGGCCGAAGTGGCGGCGGAGGGCGTCGGCGACGACGGGCGAGTCGGTGAGGTCGGGCATGGGCTCGCACGATACAACGCCACAGGGTGCCATCGCGCTGTCAGGCGAGAGGTGCGGAATCCGTGAGGCTTCTGGCACCCTCATGGCAGCGCGACCTACCCAGATGCGGCGTGTGCCGTCGCATAGTCGGAGGGCGCGGAGCCAAAGACCTGGCGGAACTGGCGGGAGAAATAGCTCGCATCCCGGTACCCCACAGCGTAGGCGATCTCCGCCACCGTTCCGGCCTGCTGCTCCAAGAGTTGGGCCGCACGCTCCAGGCGCATCATTCGGATGTAGCCGTTGGGCGAGAGGTTCATCGTTGCACGCAGGCGCCGCTGAAGTTGCCGCGTGCTCAGCCCAACCGTCTCCGCGAGCCGCTTGACGCCAAACGTGTCGTCTGCCATGTGTGCCTCTACTGCCTCTCGGACCTGTTCGAGGAAGACCCCCTCGGCCGAGGAGACCACAACCTCACGTGGCCCCAGAACAACCTCGCTGGAATACCGCGTCCGAAGCCGCCGCCGAATCGCGATCAGGTTCTCGATTCGCACACGAAGCTCCTCCGCGTTGAAGGGCTTGACGAGGTACGCATCTGCACCGGTCCCCAAGCCTTCCAGTCGGCTCTCGTCGTCGGCGCGGGCCGTCAGGAGCACGACCGGGACGTCACCGAGGCCGGGAGCGGAACGAAGCGCTCGGGTCAGCGCGACGCCGTCCATCTCCGGCATCATCACATCCGAGAGCACGAGGTCGGGCGTGTGCTCGCGTGCGGCCTCCAGCCCGGCACGGCCATCGGCAGCCTCCACCACGCGGTACTCCGGCGACAAGAGGCTGTGGAGGTAGGCGCGCACATCGGCATTGTCCTCCACTATCAAGACCGTTGGGCGCCCATCCGGCCCGAACTCAGAGCGCGCGTCGCCCTTTTGCTCGACGGGCATCTCGACCTCAAGCAGGCGAGGAACAGCCGAGGCCTCTGGCGAGACCGCAGAGCGCAGGCGGAGCCGGATCGCGAACGTCGTTCCGAAGCCCTCCGCGCTCTCGACTGTGATCGTGCCCCCGTGGAGGTCCACGAGTTCCCGGACGAGAGACAGCCCGATGCCGCTCCCCCCATGCATGCGCGTCCCATTCCCCTCCGACTGATGGAACCGGTCGAAGATGTGAGGCAGGTCGGCCTCGGAGATCCCCTGTCCGGTGTCCTGCACCACGATCTCGGCCCAGTCCCCGGTCGCGTCCCGGCGTTCCGTGAGCCTCACCCGGACTTTCCCGCCGGGCTTGGTGAACGCCAGCGCGTTTGCGACCACGTTGGTGACAACCTGCTCCAGCTTATCGGGGTCCGCCTCCACCGAGAGAAGGTCCAGCGATGGGTCGAAGAGGAGAGTGACCCCAGCCCGTTCGGCCTGGGCAGCGAAGGCCTGTACGACGGGATGTAGGAAGTTGACGAGGTTGATGGGCTGGAGCTGGAGGTGCATCCCGCCTGCGTCGAGCCGAGCGAGGTCCAGCAACTGGTTGATGAGCGAAAGGAGACGCCGGGCGTTTCGCTTCATCAGCGGGAGGCGCTCTCGAAGCGTATCGTCTCCTCCGTTGTCCGTGAGTGCGTCCTCAATCGGACCCAACACGAGGGTCAGCGGCGTCCGCAGTTCGTGGCTCACGTTTGCGAAGAAGCGCGTTTTCAGTTCGTCCAGCTCGCGGAGCCGTCGGGCCTGCGCTTCCAAGCGGGCGGCGTTCTCCGCCAGAGTCTCGTTCGCAACCGCTAGTTCAGCCGTCCGGTGTTCGACTCGCGCTTCGAGGGTGCCAGCATGGGCGTTCAGGTCGGCCTCCGCATCGGCGAGGGCCCGCGTCATGGCGTTGAAATGGTCCGCGAGTCGGCCGACCTCGTCGTTGGTCTCCACCGGAACCACCACGTCTCGTTCTCCCGCATCCACACGGCGAACGCCATTGAGGAGCCGATCGAGAGGGCGCCGAAAGGCCGAGCGAAACAGAAGCGGAAAGCCGACCAGAACGATCCCGAACAAGCCCACGATGGTGACCGCCACAGGGACCAACAGCCGGTGAGATGCCGCCTGACGGCGGACTGTAAGAGGGTCAAAGACAGTCGTCCCGGCCTCCACGCGGACAGACTGGTTCAGCCCGGTGTCTATCTCCTGGACTCTGAGACGGTCCGCTCCCAGGTGGAGACCGGCAAGAATCCACTCCCGGTCGTACGCCTCGGGATCCCCACCGTACGTCATCTCAACGGTGCCATCGGGGAGCAGACTCAGCTGAGCGGTGATCCGTCCCTCACCCGGTGCGGTCGCGCCGAGAGGGACATCTCGCCACGTCAACATCGCGCGAGCCGAGTCCATGCGTGCCTCTACAGTGCCGCCAGAGGCCGGGTCCAGATCGGACCAGAACAGAGCGATCAGAGGACTGGGGTCCTCCGTGAGGTACTCGCCGCCGTTCTGAAACGGCTCGAAGTAGACCACGGCGTCATCGAAGACCGTGAGGCTGTCCCACGCCTGGCCTGCGAACAGGAAGGCGAAAGGAAGCGCCAGAGTCGTATCGGCGAATAAGCTCTGTCTGAAGTCCGTGTCGCCCAGTGTCAAGAGATCGCCCTTTGTGGAGTCTAGAGCGAAGGGAACGGAGGTGACGGTGTAGCCCCCCTCGGCCTCTGGCGAGAATCTGAGCGTCCTCTCGCCGACAGGGGTTGTGACGTCCGGGGCCTGGGTGTAGAGCACCGGCATGACGAACGCCATCGGGAGGAGGATGGCCGCCAGCGCGAGGGCAACGAGCTTGACCAGCACAGTGGTCGGAGCCGGGACGTAGTGCACATAGGCCACGACGAGACCACAGAACACGACGAACGAGGAGGGGCCGACGAGATGCGTCCACAAGGGCCCGTCAAGCCAACCTTCCCAGGTCATCCCGGTAGCGACGAGAAGAGACGACGTGACCGTCTGAGTCGCGGCGAGCACCGCGAACACGGAAAAGGCACGTCGCGTCCGCTCGGGACCCACTCCATCTGGAAGGTGGAGGCTGCCGAGGCTCAGGCGATGACGCTTGCGGAGAAGCACAACCGCTGCCCATCCCGAGGCCAGCGCCCAATACGTCTCGGAGATCGTGAATCCGACAGACCCAACTCTCACGGGAGACAACACGGCGAAGGCCGCCCCCATGGCGACCAAGAGGCCGACCAGGACTACGGCTCCCGCACCAAGAGCAAGCCGCATCTCACGCGGATCGAGCGGGACCAGGAACCGGTAGGCGAACTGGACAAGTGCAGTCAGGGCGACGACGGCCCCGACGATCTGGAGCACCTGCGTCGCCATCATGAAGCTGTACGCCTCCGGTCCTGCCAGCGAGGCCATGACGAACCGGCTTCCATAGACGATCGCTAGTGCCGTCGCGAACGTGGCCAGCCAGCGCGACGCCCCCCCGTGTCGAACGCGAAGGAGATACCCCGCCACGGCCCCAATCAGAAGCGCGAGAGCAAGAGCGCGAATGGACTCGGCCGTGAGAAGAAAGAAGGTCATGGGGACCACCTCGAGAGAGCGTCAACGTAGGCAAGCGAAAGGAGTACCGAGGCGGGCCGTCCCGCCTCGGTGCCCCCCTTACTGCACGCGCTCGCCGATGCCGAACACCATGGCTCCATTGCCCAACTCGTACCGGGCAATGCCGCCGTTGGACTCGACAAATCGGATGCGGATGTGCGGCCAGTAGATCTCGGCCAGCTCACCGTCTTCGTATCGGCCCTGAGCGAACGTTCCATTGCCCATCGGAACGAGCTGGATCCGGTCATAGAACGACGACTCGCCCGCCGTGATGAGCAAGATGCCATCCTCTTCCCAGACCTGGACGGTCTCGCCGCCCTCGTTGTACGTGCCCACGTAGCGCGAGCGATCCTCGTCGCTCAACAGCGTGGTCTCCAACGAAGGGGCAAGGCGAGAACTAGAGCAAATGAATCCGAGAACGGGGCGCTCTGCCTCGGCTAGAATGCGGCACTGGTTGTCGCGGGATCCGCCCACGATGCGCCACTGTCGGTCCTCACGGACCAGGAAGTCGGTGTGCCGCTCCATCTGTCGGTTCGTCTGGCCAGACGTCCGATTGACGGTCTCGACATGGGCGATGTAATGGGCGAGAGCGGCATCGCCAAACACCTGGACGTGGACCGGCTCGATCTCTGTCTCGGTGGTTGTGTAGAGCTCTGTCCCGCGGACCATGAACTGGCGCATGTCGTCGCGGTCCCAGAGGTCTTCCTGGTGGTATCCCCAGCGGTGCCAGTCGCCGTAGAACGACATCGCGGTGTCAATGTCGCCGGAAGCGTAGGCGTCCCAGACGCCGACCACCGTGTCCCAGATGGGTTCGGCCTCGGAGTCGGGGGTGCTTTGGGCGTGGGTAGGGAGAGCGAGGAAGGCGAATGCAAGCACCAGAAGAGTGGCGCGGAACGAGAGCGTGTGCATGACGAGGTCAGGACGGTGGAACGGGTGCCGAGTCGGGGTGGCCCGGCGTCGCTCATCAGCTTCGGGAGTCTCTCGCCGACGAACCCGACGGTCCCGTGGACAGACCCGCCATGTCGCGTTTCTCCTGGAGAATGTCCGATTCGTCCTGTCCTACGTCGCCGCCGTCCTAGGGTAGGCCGACGGTGCTGCGCCGTAGGCTTTTCGGAACTGCTTCGAGAAGTGCTCCGGGTCCCGGTAGCCCACAGCATACGCTATCTCAGCGACGGTCCCGGCGTCCTGCTCCAGCAACTGTGCCGCCCGCGCCAGCCGATGCTCGCGGATGAACTGTCTCGGCGAAGTGTCGAGCGCATCGCGCATCCGGCGGCCCAACTGGCGACGGCTCAGCCCCACCTCCTCTGCCAGCCGCTCCACACCGAACGCTTCGTCTGCGAGGTGCGCCTCCACGGCGTCGCGAACCCGATGGAGAAAAGCGGCCTCTACGGAGGGCACGGCCACCTGACTCGGCCCGACGAGCACCTCGTCCGAGTAGCGCTCGCGCATCCCGCGCCGCGAGGCGACGAAGTTGTCCACGCGAGCGAGAAGTTCGGCGGGTGAGAACGGCTTCGCGAGGTAGTCGTCGGCCCCAGCGCCGAGGCCGTCCAGCACGCTGTCCTCGTCCGCGCGGGCGGTGAGCAGGACGACCGGCACGTCACCGAGGCGGGCGTCGGCCTTGAGTGCTCGCGTGAGGGCGATCCCGTCCATCTCAGGCATCATCACATCGGAGAGGACGAGGTCGGGGCCGTGCTCGCGGGCGGCGGCGAGTCCGGCACGGCCATCGGCGGCTTCCACCACGCGGTAGCGCTCGGCGAGGTGGCCCCGGACGAAGGCCCGAAGGTCGGCGTTGTCTTCCACGAGGAGGACGAGCGGTCGGTCATCCGGCCCGATCTCCTCCGCCTCGGGGACGGGCTCGGGCGCCTCGGCCAGGCCGTCGCCGCCGATCTCTGTCACCCCCGACATCGTCACCGAGGCGGGCACAGACGAGAGGTCCACTCCCTCCGCCTCGATGGGCAGGCGGACGGTAAAACACGTCCCGAATCCGACCGCGCTCTCCACGCCGATCGCCCCGCCGTGGAGTTCCACGAGTTCCTTCGCGAGGGCCAACCCGATGCCGGTCCCCTCGTGCGTGCGCGTCGCGCTGCCGTCCACCTGACGGAAGCGGTCGAAGACGTGCGGGAGGTCGTCCGCCGCGATGCCCACACCCGTGTCGGCGACCGCCAGGACAGCCATCTCGCCGTCGCGAGACACGCTCACGCGGACCTTCCCGCCGGGCTTGGTGAACGCGAGGGCGTTGGCGAGCACGTTCGTGAGCACGCCCTCGATCTTCGGCCCGTCGAGTGCCGCCGCGAGTGGGTCCGCCTCGGTGTCGAAGAGGAGAGCCACACCGCCCCGCTCCGCCCGGGAGGCGAACGTACTGACGACGCCCCGTGCGAGGCCCACGAGGTCGGTCGGCTGGCGGTCGAGGTCGAGCCCGGCGGCCTCCAGCTTCGCGAGATCGAGGAGTTGGTTGATGAGGTCGAGCAGGCGCTTCGCGTTGCGCTGCATGACGGGGAGTTGTGCCGCGAGGCGCGGGTCGAGATCACCGTAGCGCCCGGCCCGGGCGTCTTCGATGGGACCGAGGAGGAGCGTGAGCGGCGTCCGGAACTCGTGGCTGACGTTGGCAAAGAAGCGCGTTTTGAGCCGGTCGAGTTCTTCGAGGCGCTGGGCCTGGGCCTCCACCTCGGCGGTGCGCTCGGCCAACTCGGCGGTGCGCTCCGCGACGCGGTGTTCCAGGTCGTCGGCGTAGGCGCGGAGATCGGCCTCGGCGTCTCGCAGCGAGCCCGTCATCGCGTTGAACCCTTCGGTCAACTGCCCGACCTCGTCGCGCACGCCCACGTCCACGGTCACCTCGCGCTCGCCCTCGTTGACGCGGCGGACGCCATCGAGCAACCGACGCACAGGCCGCACGAGGCTGCCCTGGAGCGAGAGCGGGAGCACGACGAGCGCGAACACGACGACGGCGCCCATGAGCCCGAGGAGGCGGACCATCGCGCCCTGAAGGCTCTCGGCCTGCTCCAGCGTCTGCGCCACGCCGTTGGTCAGGTTCGGGTTGAGCGGGTCGGTCATCAGCACGCCCGTCATCCCGATCACCGCGAGGCCCATCGCGAGCGTCAGCCCGGAGAGCTTGACGCGGAGCGAGGTCGGCTCGGGGGCGTGCGCGATGTAGACCGCGACCCGGAGGTAGTGGACCGCGAACACAGTGGGGAGGATGAGGAACACCCAGATCATGTTCGAGACGGCAGCGGGGATCGATATCGTGTTGACGACGATGATGGCCGCCAGCATCGCGGCATCGGCGGCGCAGGCCCCAGCGAAGGCGAGGAACGCGCGCGCGCTCCGCTCGCGCCCTCCTGCCAGCGCCCGCCGCCGCTTGCGGAGGAGGACCGCGATCGCCCACACGTCGACCACCAGCCACCAGATCGTGTACGACGCCATCAGCGCCTCGCGCGGCACATCGGTCCCACGGATCGCGAGTGCGACCATGACGACGCCGACCACGCCCAGCCCGGACACCCCGAGCGCGACGCGGGCCTCCCGCTCGAACGGCGCCTCTAGGAACCGGTACGCGAACTGGAGCAGCGCCCCGATCCCGACCATGATCACGACCGACTCGGCCAGGTTCAGCGCCCACTGCGCCTCGACCGTGAGCCCGAGGAACGAGCCCTCCAGCCCCCGAAACACGTAGTACACGACCGTCGCGCCCGTGAAGCCCGCCAGCCATCGGGCCGCTCCGGCACCGCGCGGCACCCGAAGGAGATACCCCGTCAGCGCTACGTTCAAGAGGACGAGCGCGAGGGTCCGGATCGACTCGGAGGAGAGGTAGAACAGCATGGCAGCGGGAGAGTAGGGCCAAACAGCCGAGCCCGCCCCCACTGAGGCGGGAGCGGGCGGGCCAGAGCAGACAGAGCCTAGCGGCGCGCGGCGCGGGTGGTCGCGATGGCGACGACCGGGGAGCCGTCGTCCGGGACCGCCTCGGTCTCGACGTGGAGGCCGCCGGAGGTCATGCGGACGCGGTTGCGGAAGGTGCCGGTCTGCGCGGCATCGTCCGGGTTGTTCATCGTCCAGGCCATCACGAGGGCGTCGCCGTCGACTTGGAGGCGGCCCTTCGAGGGGTCAAGCGCGCCCGCCGAGCGCGTGGGCGAGTCGGCGTCGCGGCTGTCGAAGCGGTGGATGGTATAGGCGCCCGTCGCGGCGTCATACCCGACGATGAACCGAAGGAGTGCGACCTCGGAGATCCCGTCGCCGCGCATGGTCATGTCCCAGTCCCACTGCTGGAACGTGCCACCGAGGATGGGCGAGATAGTGAGCGTGCCGTCGAAGGTGCCCTCTTCGATCTGGGCGGTGCCGTCGAGGGCGTAGGTACCCTCGAAGGGCGCGAGGCGGGCCATCGCGTCGGAGGACTGGGCGAACGCGGGGGCGCTCAGGAGGACGGCGAGAAGCGGGAGGAGGCGGAGCATGGGAGCAGGGGGTGTGGGGAGGTGGCGTGGGCCAGGGGGCCGTGTGCCGGACGACCACAGGTTGGGGCCGCCAGCGCCGGGCCCGTGGGCCGTTCTCCAGGGCACTCGCGCCGTGTCTCGTTTGTCCGGGCAGGACGTCCCATCCGCCCCGGGTGCGTCGGCTCCCGGTTGGCGGACTCCCCCGCCTCGGTGCCGAGGCGGAGGGAGCCGAGGGGAGCCACCGAGGCGGGCGGGACCGCGCACGCCGATGCGTCGTAGGGACTTCCGCCTTCGCCTTATCCGCGTTCCACCTTCGAGATGACCGTCCTCCACCTCTCCGCCGAGATGTCGCCCCTCGCGAAAGTCGGCGGCCTGGCCGATGTCGTCGGCGCGTTGCCGGATGCCCTGGCTGAGATCGGCGTGCAGTCCTCTGTGCTGATGCCGCTCTACGGCGGCCCCGAGGGGGACGTCGCGCAGAAGGCGGGATCGCTTGAGGTCGTCGCAACTGGAAGCGTGGGCTACGACTGGCGGGACCGCCCCTACACCATCTTCCGCGCCACGGAGTGGGACGGCGCCACTCTCTACCTCCTCGACCAGCCGGAGATGTTCGGCCGAGGCGGGGTCTACCACGACGAGGGCAACACGCCCTTCTGGCACGCCGACGACCGCTTCCCGCTCTTCCAACTCTGCGCGCTGGACTGGCTCGCCTCGGTCGCCAGCGCACGGCCGGACGTGATCCACCTCCACGATCACCACACCGCGCTCGTCCCGGCGCTGATCGCGCACGAGCCTCGGTTCGAGGCCCTTCGCGGCACACCGACCGTCTTCACCATCCACAGCGCCGACCACCAAGGCTGGGCGCCGTGGCACGTCTGGGAGAAGACCGGCAACGCCGTCCCCGATCCCGGCTCGTTCCGCCAGGGCGATACCCTCAACGCCATCCGCGCAGCCCTCCGCTTCGCCGACCGCGTCACGACGGTCAGCCCCACGTACGCGCGAGAACTCCAAGAAACCGACGAGATGGCGCACGGACTCGCGGGGGCCTTCCGCGAGGTCTCGCACAAGTTCAGCGGCATCGTCAACGGCGTGGACACGACCGACTGGAACCCGTCCACTGACCGCCACCTCCCGGCCACGTATTCCGCGAGCGACCTGAGCGGCAAGGCCGAGACCATGCGCACCGTCTGCGCCCGCCTCGGTCTGGACGCGGACCGACCGCTCGTGACGTTCGTCGGGCGCCTTACCCGCGAGAAGGGCGCCGACCTCCTCAAAGGCCTCGTGTGGCGCCTGCTCGACGAGACCGAGGCAGCGTTCGCCCTCCTCGGCTCCGGCGCGCCCGAGCACGAGGATGCCCTCCGTCATCTCGCCGACCACGCGGCCTCCACCGGCCGACGGGACCGCCTCTCGGTCACCCTCGCGTTCGACAACGCCCTCGCGCACCGCCTCTACGCCGCGGGCGATCTCTTCCTGATGCCCTCGCGAAGCGAGCCGTGCGGCCTCGGTCAGCTCTACGCGATGGCCTACGGCACGCCGCCCGTCGTCCACGCCGTGGGGGGGCTCCGGGACACGGTCACGCACTGGGACGGGCGCGAGGGGACCGGATTTGTCTTCGACGCGTTCACAGAGGAGGCCGCCGCCGAGGCGGTGCGCGAGGCTCTCGCGACCGTCGCCGACCAGGCGAGCTACCGCCGCCTCCAGCAACGCATTATGGCGGCAGATCACGCCTGGACCACCTCGGCTCGCCGCTACGTGGACCTCTACCGCGACCTGGTGGCGTAACGTCCGAGTGCTCCCGCCTCGGTCCGCCCACCGAGGCGGACGGCCTCGACCCGCTTTCCCTTTCTCCTCTCCCTCCACCCCTCATGCGCGACACGCTGGCTGTCATCCTCGGCGGAGGCGCCGGAACCCGGCTCTACCCGCTCACCGACCACCGCTCTAAGCCTGCCGTCCCGCTCGCGGGGAAGTACCGGCTCATCGACATCCCGATCTCGAACTGCATCAACAACGAGATCTACCGGATGTTTGTGCTGACGCAGTACAACTCGGCCAGCCTCAACAGCCACGTCACCCGGACCTACCGCTTCGACGGCTTCGGGCACGGCTTCGTGACCGTCCTCGCGGCCGAGCAAACCCCCGACTCCAAGGAGTGGTACCAGGGCACCGCCGACGCCGTCCGCCAGGTGCTCCCGCACCTCAACGCGTACCCGCACGAGCGCGTCCTCATTCTCTCCGGTGACCAACTCTACCGGATGGACCTCCAGGGCTTCCTGGGCCACCATGCAGACTCCGGTGCCGACCTGACCGTCGCCACCATTCCGGTCACCGCCGATGAGGCCCCGGCCTTTGGCATCCTCAAGACGGACGAGGAAGGCGTCATCACGGAGTTCCACGAGAAGCCCCCGCGCGACCAACTCGACGGCCTCGACAGCCCCGTCTCGGACGAGATGCGCGCGCAAGGCCGCATCTACCTCGCGAGCATGGGCATCTACGTCTTCGAGCGCGAGGCCATGGCCGAGGCCCTCGACGTGGAGAGCCATAACGACTTCGGCAAGCAGATCATCCCAGGCGCCATCGGGACGAAGCGCGTCGTCAGCTTCCCGCACGACGGGTACTGGTCGGACATCGGGACGGTGCGCTCGTTCTACGAGGCCAACCTCGCGCTCGCCTTTCCGAAGCCCGAGTTCGACCTCTTCGACGAGGAGGCGCCGCTCTACACGCGCGCCCGGATGCTCCCGCCGGCCAAGCTGCAAGACGCCTTCGTGCGAGACTCCATCATCGGCGAGGCGAGCGTCATCACCCGCGCGACGGTCGAGAACTCCGTCATAGGCATCCGCTCGTTCATCGGCGAGGGCGCCGTGCTGCGGCGCGTGGTCATGCTTGGCGCGGACTACCATCCGTGGCGCGATCCTGCCAAGCGCGCGGGCGAGCACATCCCCGTCCGCCCCGGCGTGGGGCACGACGCCGTGATCGAGAACGCCATCATCGACCGGAACGCGCAGATCGGCGCGGGCTGCCGCATCATGAACAACCAGAACGTCCAGGACGCCGACGGCGACGGCTGGCACATCCGCGACGGCATCATCGTGGTCAAGAAGAACGCCGTCATCCCGGACGGGACCGTGATCTGACGCCGTCCCGCCTCGGTGCCCGAACCACCGCGACGGTACCGAGGCGGCCCCACCGAGGCGGGAACGCACTCGCGAAGCCTCCGCGCCCGATTCCCGCCATCCTCACCGCCTCCGGCGGCACCTCCGTCTAGCTTTTTCGTCCCAGGCGCGGCTCCATCCCAGAGCCGCGCCTCCGTTTTGCCCCCGACCGTCCGCTCCCATCGGACGCCGAACCGATGCCCACCGAGATCCGCCAACTCAACGAGGTCGACTACGCCCTCGACATCACCGTCCCCGCCGACGAGATCCAGGCCCAGATCACGGACGCGCTCAAGAAGGAGCGCGGCCAGATCAGCCTCAAGGGCTTTCGCCCCGGCAAGGTCCCGATGGGCGTTGTCCGCAAGCTCGTCGGCAAGCAGGTGGCGGTGCAGATCGCCGAGGCGGCCATCGGGGAGGCGTACCGGACGGCCGTCGTGGAGCCGGAGGCCATCGAGCCCATCGGGCACCCGCGCCTCGTGGACATGGACTTCGAGATCGAGGACCCGCAGGCGGAACTGACCGCAGAGGTCCGCTTCGGCGTGCGCCCGGAGTTTGAGTTGGCCGCGATGGAGGGTGTCCCCGTCACGAAGTACGTCCGCACCTTCACCGAGGAGGACATCGAGGCGGACCTCCAGCGCCGCCTCGACCTCGACGGCTCTCTCGAAGACGAACCCGAGGGCACCGTGCTGACGGAGGACCACGTCGCCATCGTAGACATCCAGCCAATCACGGACGACGGCGAGCCGGACGGACCGGTCCAGCACGGCGCGCAGATCGTTCTCGCCAACCCCGACCTCCGCGAGGAGTTGAAGAGCGCCCTCCTCGGGCAGACCGCAGGCGGCGAGGTCCGCGTGGAGTTCCCCCAGGACGACGGCGCGGACGGGGAGGTCGTGGACCGCTACCGTGTGGCGGTCCAGCAGGTGCAGCGCCGCGACGTCCCGGAGATGACCGACGAGTGGGTCAAGGGCCACACGAGCGGCAAGGTCGAGACCGTGGAGGCTCTTCGCGAGGAGGCCCGCGCCGACCTGGAGCGCTCGTGGGAGCGCCGCTCGCGCCAGGCGATGGAGTCCCGGATGGTGGAGGTGTTCGTGGAAGCGCACCCCTTCCGTGTCCCGGAGAACCTCGTAGAGGCCGGGCTGGACGCCATGCTGGACGACCTTCGCGAGCGCCAGCCGGACAAGGCCCTCCCACCGGGCTTCGACGTGCCCCGCTTCCGCGAGGAGAACCGCGAGCAGGCCGAGGCGCAGGTCCGCTGGCTGCTCGTCAAGGACCGCCTCGTGGAGGACGAAGACCTGGAGGTCACCAATGAGGACTTCGAGGCCGAGTTCGCGCGTATCGCGGGCGAGGGCGGCGACGTGGAGATGATGCGGGACTTCTTTACCCAGAACGGCCAGATGCTCCAGCAGATGGGCGATCACCTGCTCAACCAGCGCGTGTTCGAGTCGCTCTCGCGGCGGTTCGAGATCGTCGAGAAGACGCGCGAGGAAGTGGAGCGTGAGGCCGAGGCGCGGCGCCTCCAGCGCGAAGCGGAAGAGAAGGCAGCGGAGGCGGTCGCGGCTGAACAGGCCGACGACAAACCGGGCCTCCTCGGACGCGTCTTCGGGAAGAAGGACGACGCCTCCGGCGACGAGGGCTGACCCCATCCGCCTCGGTGGGTCCCCGATCGCACCGAGGCGGAGTCTGCACGCGAGCGGGCGTGAACCGGTCGCAGACGCCGTGGTACGTTCCGGCCGACGCTCCGCCTCCCGCCCGTGCCCGCCGACGGCCTCCGCATCGCCCTCTTCACGGGCAACTACCACCACGTCGAGGACGGCGTCTCGCGGACGCTCAATCGCCTCGTGCGCTACCTCCTCGCGACCGGTCACGAGGTGCTCATCGTCGGCCCGACGGTGGACGACCCGCCGATGGACCACGCGGGCACGCTCGTCGCCGTCCCGAGCGTCTCCATCCCGACCCGTCCCGAGTATCGGTTCACGACAGGCTTCCCGGACGACGTGAAGTGGCGCGTGGCGCACTTCCGCCCCGACCTCGTCCACATCGCGACGCCGGACCGCCTCGGTTTCGCGGCGTTGCAGTGGGCGGAGACGAACGGGCTCCCGGTGGTGTCGTCGTACCACACCCACTTTCCGTCGTACCTGGGCTACTACCATGTGGGCGCGCTGGAGCCCCTGCTGTGGCGCCTCGGTCGGCGGTTCTACAACCGCGTCGCCGAGGTCTTCGTCCCGACGCCGAGCATGGCGGAGGTGCTACGCGACAACGGGATCACGGCCCCGCTGGAGCTCTGGCCTCGCGGCGTGGAGACGGATCGCTTCCGGCCCGAGGCGCGCTCGCTAGACTGGCGCCGTGCGCGCGGCTTCGCCGACGACGACGTGGTGGTCACGTTCGTCTCGCGGCTGGTCAAGGAGAAGAGCATCGACGTGTACGCCGAGGTCGTCCGACGCCTCTCGCGCGAGGACGCGCGGGTGCGCGGTCTCGTCGTCGGCTCGGGGCCGGAGCGTGACGCGATGGAGGCGATGCTGCCCGACGCCGTGTTCACCGGCCACCTCGGGCGCGGCGAGATCGAGACGGCCTACGCGTCCTCGGACGTGTTCCTCTTCCCGAGCGAGACGGAGACTTTCGGGAACGTGACGCTGGAGGCGATGGCGAGCGGCCTCCCTGCCGTCTGCGCGGACGCGGTCGGGAGCCGCAGCCTCGTCGTGGACGGCGAGACGGGCCTCTTGTGTCCGTCTCGCGATGTGGACGCCTTCACCGAGGCGACACGGCGCCTCGCGACGGATGCCGCCCTGCGCGGCCAGATGGGGACTGCCGCTCGCTCCCGGGCGCTGACCTACGACTGGGACGCGATCCTCGGTCGGCTCGCGGACCGGTACCGAGCTGTGGCGGCGAGCGGGTAGTCCGCCTCGGTGGGCACACGGAAGGCACCGAGGCGGACCGAGAGGATCGTCAGTCGCGCTCAGGGAGCGGGAGGTCGCGGAAGGACCCCGTGACCGTCACGGTTGGCGCCGCGCCCGGGGCAAGCTCTCTGGAGGCCGTCGCGGGCGCCATCTCGATCTCAAACGTGGCCGAGACGGTTCCGTCTGTCACCTCGGTGAGCGTGATGCTTCCCTCCGTCGCCACGTAGGACGTGGCCGTGTTGTCGAGCCCATCGGGGGCGAGCGACGCACCTCCGTGCGTGTCTCGAGCCTCTGGGCCCATGAGAGGGTGCGCTGTGCCCACGGGGCTGTCGTACGGGACGCCGTCCAGACGCAGGGCGTTCACGAGCGGATTCCCTTGCTGGTGGAGGCCAACGACGAAGTACGGAGGCCCGGAGTAGGTCTCCGATTGCGACCCGTCGAGGATCGACCAGCCGCTCTCCTCCAGCGTGACCTCACCGGACGCCTGGTAAGAGGCCGAGGGGCCGTCCGTGTCCGGTGCGGCGGGAGCCGAGGCCGCAGGGCTGTCTGACGGCGCAGAGGCCACGGGAGCGTCGGAGGCGTCGGTGCAGCCGATGGCGAACAGGCAGAGGAGCGGGAGCAGGAGAGACCGGGTCATGGCGTGGATGGGGGTGTACCCTGACTACCGAAAATGGTGGCGCGCCCTCTCACCGTCATCCGTTGACACCGCCCGCCTCGGTGCACGCACAGAAGGCACCGAGGCGGATCAGGGGGAGCGCCCAAGGTGACACGCCCCTGGCACCGTGGGACGGTACCTCGCGGGGACACGCGGACGGACGCGTCCGACACACGTGAAAGCCCACGCCGGGAGGAACGGCGCGGCGTGCGTCGGGTAGCTCTCGGTCCGGCTTCGACTCTCTCCTGTGGACGACCAGATCACCATCCGCGGCGCCCGCGAGCACAACCTCAAAGGCGTCGACGTCGACATCCCGCGCAACCAGTTCGTCGTCGTGACGGGCCTCTCGGGCAGCGGCAAGTCGTCGCTCGCCTTCGACACGATCTACGCCGAGGGCCAGCGGCGCTACATGGAGAGCCTGAGCGCGTACGCGCGCCAGTTCCTCGGCGTGATGGAGCGGCCGGACGTGGACCTCATCGACGGCCTCAGCCCGGTCATCGCGATTGAGCAGAAGACCGTCAACCGGAACCCGCGCTCCACGGTCGGGACGGTCACCGAGGTGTACGACTTTCTCCGGCTGCTCTACGCCCGCGCCGCGGATGCCTACAGCTACAAGTCGGGCACGCCGATGCGGCGCCAGAGCGACGACGAGATCATCGACGCCATCGCGGCCTTCCCTGAGGGCACGCGCGTTGTCCTCCTCGCGCCGGTCGTGCGCGGGCGGAAGGGGCATTACCGCGACCTCTTCGAGCAGATCGCGAAGCAGGGCTTCGAGCGCGTCCGCACGGACGGCGAGATCCGCGCCATCGAGAAGGGGATGCAACTCGACCGGTACTCCATCCACGACATCGAGGTGGTGGTGGACCGACTGATCGTCAAAGACGGGGTGCGACCTCGGATCGCACAGGCCGTTGAGATTGCCCTCGGGATGGGCGGCGGGACGCTGGTGGCCCATGTGCTGAAGGTGGGGGACGGCGTCGGCACCGAGGCGGGGGACGGTGGCGGGGGACAGCGTGTGCCCCTACAGACCGGCGATCGATTGTTCTCGCGCCACCTGACGGCACCGGAGGACGACCTCTCCTACGAGGACCCCTCGCCGAACACCTTCTCGTTCAACTCGCCGTACGGCGCCTGCCCGGCGTGCAACGGCCTCGGCGTGCGCCGCGAGATCGACCCGGACCTCGTGGTCCCCAACCCGAAGAAGACCATCGCGGAGGGGGCCATCGCAGCCCTCGGCACGCCGCGCGATGTCTGGGTCTGGAGCCAGATGCGCGCCGTCGCGGACGCGTACGACTTCGACTTCGAGACGCCCTTCAACGAACTGACCGGCGAGCAGCGCGAGGTCATCCTGCATGGCGCGGGCGACGAGCAGTTCGACATCGTCTACGCGTACAAGGGGCGCGAGGTGAAGTACCAGCACCGCTTCGGCGGCGTGATGGGCCACATCCAGCACACCCACGAGAACGCCTCCGCGAAAGGCCAGAAGAAATGGGCCGAGGCGTTCATGCGCGTCATCGCCTGCCGGGCGTGCGGCGGCGGGCGGCTCAAGCCCGAGGCGCTGAGCTACCGGATCGGCAACACGGGCACGTACGAAGGCGACCAGTCCATCGCCGACCTTGTGCAGATGGACCTGCGCCGCCTCGGTGAGTGGCTGGACGGACTGAGTCTCAAAGGGCGGCAGGCCACCATTGGCGAGCCCATCGTGAAAGAGATCCGCGAGCGCGTGGGCTTCCTTGTGGACGTGGGCCTGGACTACCTCACGCTGGACCGTCCCGCGCGGACGCTCTCCGGCGGCGAGAGCCAGCGCATCCGCCTCGCGACGCAGATTGGCACTCAACTGACAGGCGTGCTCTACGTGCTGGACGAGCCCAGTATCGGTCTCCACCCGCGTGACAACACCAAGCTCATCGACTCCCTGCAGTCGCTGCGCGATCTCGGCAACTCGGTGCTGGTCGTGGAGCACGACCGCGAGACCATCGAGGCGGCGGACTTCGTGCTGGACCTCGGTCCGGGAGCGGGCGAGTTCGGGGGGCATCTCCTCGCGGCCGGTCCGCCGGAGGTCATACGGGAAGGGGGCGAGTGTCCGGTAGCAGAAAACGCAGGAGGGGATGGAGCGCCCGCGGCTGATTCCCCCTTGGCCTCCTCCCTCACCACGGCCTACCTCTCCGGGCAGCGCCAGATTCCGGTCCCGGAGACCCGCCGCGAGGGGAACGGCACCGAACTCGTGCTGGAGGGCGCGCGCGGTCACAACCTCCAGGATGTGACCTTCCGGCTCCCGCTGGGCACCTTCACCTGCGTCACGGGCGTCTCCGGCAGCGGCAAGTCCAGCCTCATCAACCAGACGCTCCGGCCCGCCCTCGCGCAGGTCTACACCACCTCCCAGGTGGTCCCCCTCCCGCATGACGACCTCACGGGCCTGGGTGCCATCGACAAGGTCATCGCCATTGACCAGTCGCCGATCGGGCGGACGCCGCGCTCCAATCCGGCCACCTACACGGGGCTCTTCACGCTCATCCGCGACCTCTTCGCGCGGCTGCCGGAGTCCGAGATCCGGGGCTACAAGCCGGGCCGGTTCTCGTTCAACGTCAAGGGCGGGCGCTGCGAGACGTGCAAGGGGGCGGGCATCGTGAAGCTGGAGATGAACTTCCTGCCGGATGTCTACGTGGAGTGCGAGACGTGCAAGGGGCGGCGCTACAACGCGGAGACGCTGCACGTCCGGTTCAAGGGCCTGAACATCGCGGAGGTGCTGGACCTGCCCGTGAGTGAGGCGCTGACCGTGTTCGAGAACCAGCCGCGCATCGCGCGGAAGCTGCGCACGCTGGACGCGGTGGGCCTGGGGTACGTCCGCCTCGGTCAGGCCGCGACGACCCTCTCCGGCGGCGAGGCGCAGCGCGTCAAGCTCTCCAAGGAGCTCTCGCGCCCCGGCACCGGCCGCACGCTCTACATCCTCGATGAGCCCACGACGGGCCTCCACTTCGAAGACGTGCGGCACCTGCTGCTGGTCCTGCAGGCGCTCGTGGACAAGGGCAACACGGTCCTCGTGATCGAGCACAACATGGACGTGGTGAAGCAGGCGGACTGGGTCGTGGACCTCGGGCCGGACGGCGGGCAGGGCGGCGGGCGGATTCTCTTCTCCGGTACCCCGGAGGCGCTCGCCGAGGCGGACACGCCCACGGCGCCGTTCCTCCGCGAGGAGCTGGAGCGCGCGGTGCCGCAGACCGAGGCACTTCCCCTCCGCGAGATTGATCTGGACGATCTGTCGAAGGGCGGCGGGGCGGAAGACGACGGCGAGGACGTGGAGGAAGACGAGCCGGAGGAGGCAGAGGCGTAGAGGGAGGGGCCAGTGGGGAGGAGCCAGTGGCCGTTCTCCATGTATCGGTCTCTTCCCCATCGCCGTGGCTCCTTGGTGCTCGGAAACGCTCCGCCTCGGTGCCTCTCTGGACCGATCGAAGCGGGCGACGCACTCACCGTTCCTCCTCGGTGAGTCGCGCGCTGGCGGATCTCTTCGGGCAGCTCCGCCTCGGTCCCTCCGTGGGGCCACCGAGGCGGAGACCTAGCCCATCGAAGGGCGCAGCGGCTCGTCGTCCGCGAGTCGAAGGTTGAGGTACGGATCCAACTCGCCGATCTCAAACCGACACTGGTTCACGACATGCCAGAACGCTCCCTGAACCGTCCCAGACGCGCGGTAGCGTCCGTCTCCCCGGAACACCACCCACCCCGCCTCGGCAGCCACGAGAACCGCCACGAGTTCCCCCGAGGCGGCGTCCCACAGCCCCACCGTCTCGTCGCTCGCGCCCGAGGCGAGCGTGGCGCCGTCTGGCGAGAAGGCGACCGACTGGACCGAGCCGGTGTGTCCCTCCAGGCGCGCGGTCTCGCGGCCCGAGACGGCCTCCCACAGCCGTACAATGTTGTCGCTACCACCAGAGGCGAGCATGGCGCCGTCTGGCGAGAAGGCCACCGACCGGACCGAGTTGGTATGTCCAACGAGGCGTGCGGTCTCGCGTCCCGAGGCAGCGTCCCACAGACAAACCGTGTTGTCGTTACTCCCCGAAGCGAGCGTGGCGCCGTCTGGCGAGAAGGTGACCGATTGGACCGAGTCGGTATGTCCAACGAGGCGTGCGGTCTCGCGTCCCGAGGCAGCGTCCCACAGATGAACCATCTCATCGGTACCCCCGGAGGCGAGCATGTCGCCGCCGGGCGAGAAGGCGACCGACCAGACTGATCCAGTGTGTCCGCGCAGGCGCGTGGTCTCGCGTCCCGAGGGGGCGTCCCACAGACAAACCGTGTTGTCGCTACCGCCCGAGGCGAGCGTGGCGCCGTCTGGCGAGAAGGCGATCGACCAGACTGAGCCGGTGTGTCCCCTCAGTCGCGCGGTCTCACGGCCCGAGACAGCGTTCCACAGACGAACTGCCCCGTCCCGACTGCTTGAGGCGAGCACGCCGCCCGGCGCAAAGTCGACGGAGAAGACCGAGCGGGTGTGTCCCCTCAGTCGCGCGGTCTCGCGTCCCGAGGGGGCGTCCCACAGCCGCAGTGTCCGGTCTGCACTGCCCGAGGCGAGCATGGCGCCATCAGGCGAGAAGGCGACTGAGTGGACCGAGTTGGTGTGTCCGTCCAGGCGAGCCGTCTCGCGTCCCGAGGGGGCGTCCCACAGCCGAACCGTCCCGTGGCCATCGCCCGAGGCGAGCGTGGCGCCATCGGGCGATAAGGCGACCGATTGGACCGAGGCGGTGTGTCCGTCCAGGCGAGCCGTCTCGCGTCCCGAGGGGGCGTCCCACAGCCGAACCGTCCCGTGGCCATCGCCCGAGGCGAGCGTGGCGCCGTCAGGCGAGAAGGCGACCGATTGGACCAAGCCGGTGTGTCCGTCCAGTCGCGCGGTCTCACGGCCCGAGGCGGCCTCCCACAGACGTACCGTCCCGTCGCGACCGCCCGAGGCGAGCGTGGCGCCGTCTGGCGAGAAGGCAACCGAGAGGACCAAGCCGGTGTGCCCCTCCAGGCGCAGGATCTCCTGCTGAGTGTGGCGGTCCCAGATCTGCACCTCGCGCCCGCTTGCCACCGCCAGCCACTCGCCATCGGGCGAGATGGCCACCGCTTGAGGCGAGAGTGGAGCCCCCACCATCGGTCGAGGAGGGTCTGAGTCCGGGAGGGCAGCGCCGTTCACTGTGGCTCTCTCCAGTACGCTCTCGTTGATCGTCGCCCCGATCAGCTTGGCCCTTCGCAGGTCAAGGGGTGAGTCGGGCGCCACGTGCACATCCCACAGATTGGCGCCAAGCAGCGACGCCTGCCTGAGATCGGCGCCGGAGAGGGTGGCGCCCCCGAGATCGGCATCGGTGAGATCGGCGTTGCGCAGGACCGCTCCTGAGAGATCCGCTCCATTCAGTCGAGCGTTCGTGAACACCGCGTCTCTCAGAGTGGCATCCACAAAGCGAGCCCCACGCAGGTCCTGGCCGCTGAAGTCCTCGCCCGAGAGGTCGAGACCGCTGAAGTCCTGCCCATCCGCCTCCTCCTCGGTGGTGGTTGCGTCATCGGACCCTCCAATCCGCTCGCGGGCCAGAAGGGCGTTCCTCTTCTCCGTCGAAGTCGCGTCTCCAGATTGAATCGTACGCTGGACCCATGCCTCCAGTCGGTCGCGGTCGGCGAGATCGCAGAGGAAGTCGGCCATCAGCGAGGACATCTCCCCGTAGGAGAGCACGTCTGCGGCGTCGCGCTCGCGAAGGTCTCGGGCTGAGGCCTCTGCCACAAGCCACTCCATGATGGACTGGTGGACGAACGAGAACCGGCCCTCGTCGTCCCGGATGAGCAGCGTTCCCGATCCGGTCTGCTGAACAGCGGTGGGCGCGTCCATCTGAAGCGTCGCCAGTCGGTTGGCACCGAACGCCACCACGCCCGGAAGGTCGTTCGCTGGAACCGATTCTGCGGTCGTGCGCCACAGGTACAGAGCCACTTGCTCGGCAGCATGCCACCGATCCTCCAGCGACAGCGCACGCACAGACCCTCCAAACTCCTGCCGGTCAACCTCGTAGCTGAGCCACTGCGTTAGGATCACGCGATACAACGAGGCGGCTGTGATCTCGCCCTTCTCGTCGCAGGCGTCTCTCAGGTTCTCTTCGTCGAGCTCAATCAGGAACGAGAGCATCCGGGGGTTCTCCGCCAGCCCCTGGAGATCCCGAATCTTCCTGAAGAGCTCCATCCGAGCATCTGCTGCCTCCTCGCTCTGGAGCGACTTGATGAGGAACTGCCGGATCTGTGGTCTTTCAAAGGGTTGGAGGTAGATCGTCCGCTTCGCGACCGACGAGTGACCAAAGTGAGAGCCGAGCGCGGTCTGCACCTGCCGCTTCGACCGGAAGTGGTTCGTCCGGCTCGTCACCACAACCCGCGCCTCGTCCTCCGCTGCCCCCAGAAGCGTCTGGAGATGCTCCACCGCGCGTTCGTAGGTCACACGGAGGACGAGTTCATCGAAGCCATCGAACAGGAGCACGATCCGGCCCTTGCGGCGCATGTAGTGGAACGCCTCCGGCCGGAACTCCATCCCCCGCTTCGCAAAGTGCTGCGCGATGAGTTCGTTGAGGTCGCGCGACTTCTCCAACTGCCGCATCTCAACGAGCATGGGGATAAGCGGCGACCCCACCGTCCCGAGGCGGCGAGCGAGCTGCTTCAGCAAAAACGTCTTCCCGGTGCCGAAGCCCCCCAGGACCAACAGGAACCGCCCCTCCGTCGCCACCCAGTCCTCCAGCGACTGCAACGCGTCCTCAGACGTGTGCTGTGCCTCGCCGATTTGGTAGTCGATCCGCTGCGGGACGTAGAGCCATTCGGGGTAGGTCTCGTCTCGGCGCAGACGGTCGTTCTGTTGGGCGAGATAGCTCGTGAAGTCAATGAGCCCCTCGTACTGGCTGAATGACCGCAGCCGCACCCCCTTGTGCTTGGCCTGACGAACGAGCCCGCCTTCGGACGACCCCTGCGTGAGCAGAAACCCCTGAACTCCCATATCACTGGCTCGGTAGCGGCCCATGATGGTCAGGAAGGCATCGAGGTCCGCTTGGCTTCCCGAGCCCTCCACCGCGCCCACCGGAAACTGATCAATGAACCCTCCCTCTGTCTTCGTCACGCGCAAATACGAACCGGAGAGTCCTCCTCTCACGCGCTCCACCTCCGCTCCAGGAAACTTGGCCCGGGTTGCCGCCCGGACGCGCTCCAGGAAATCATCCCGGACGTAGAACGAGGTGGCGTCGGATCGCTTTCGTTCGTCTGAGTAGCCGAAGTCGGTCTCGGGCTCCTCATCGTCCAGGCGATCCTCATCGCTGGCCGGGAAGGCCGCTCCTGCATCGGAGAAGTCACAGGTCTCGCTGACGATCCACTGATTTCCGTCGCCGGAGGTCCGGGGGTCCGCAACCCACCGCTTCTGCTCCGGTGCGTATTGCCGCGTCCACCGGGTGAACCCATCCCGGCGGAACTGGAGGACCTGGTACTGATTCGGAACTCCCCCAGTTGGTTGTAAGGCTTTCTGCGTGAGAGCAGCGCTACCGGTTGCTAGAATCGGGGTCACTCGGTCCAGCCAATCCACCTTGCCATCGTGAGTGTGACCATGCAGGATGGCGTGCAAGGATGACCCGAGAATCCGTCTCAGGCTTTCTACGTCCCGCAGGTTTTCGTTGTCATAGTCGGGTCCGCGCCGGAGGTTGTGGTGGACCACACCGAGGCGAAACCAGCCCTCTTCCCGGTATTGGGCCAGTTCTCGCTTGAACCAATCAAGCTGGAACTCCCCGACACAGCCGTAGTGGTCGTCCTCCAGATGGCTCTCCGCCATCGTGGAGTTCAACCCGGCCACGACCACCTTCAGCTCTGGGTACGTGAACAGGGACCACGGCTGATCCTCCGTGAACTCAGCCTGGGGCACATCCTGGTAGAAGGCGTCGAAGAAGTTGACATACCGCTTCCACTTCGGCCAGTATGGCTCCACCGGATCCTGATTGTCTTCCTCTTGCTCCAGGAAGTACACCTTTGAAGCAGTCCAATTGACATCGTGGTTGCCTGGCACCACGATGACGCGGTCGCGGGCAAGGCCAAGGCGGTCAGCAACGCCAATGAGGAACGCAGCTCCGTCTTCGAACTCCGCTTGCTTCCCGTGCTCTGCAAGGTCGCCGGACATGACGAAGAGATCCGGCCGGAGCCCCTCGCGTTCTTTCAGGCCATCCAGATCGTCACAGATCCTCTGCAGAAGCGTGTCGAACGCAAGATCTGCTGGGGTGCCCTCTCCGAGACGGCCGAACCGATGGTTTCGTCCGAACTGCGGATCCGAGATATGGAGAACCGTCAGTCCCGTGGAGTCGCCCATCATCTTGCGGCCAGATTCGAGTGTCTTCGAGGATCGAGAGGCATACAGAGGAAGGTACTGGGGAGATCTGCTGAACGTCGGGCTCGGCTGAGGTCCTTCGGCTCGTTGGCACTCGCCCCGGATGACAGGGCTGGAAGAATCGGATTGCCCCGCCTCGGTGCCTTCATGCGCTCACCGAGGCGGGCGGGCTTGCACCGTATTCTGAACCGAACAGACGACGCGCACCGATGGCCCTCCCACTCCACGAGATCCAAAAGCTTGGCTACGAGGACTACGCCCTCCTTCCCGAGGACGGCCGCCGCCACGAGGTACTAGACGGAGAACACGCCGTGAGCCCTGCCCCCCGCACCTTCCACCAGATCCTCGTCGGCGAGATCTACGCCGAGATCCGCCAGTATGTCCGACAGACCGGCGTGGGCCAGGTCTACATCGCGCCGTTCGACGTGCTCCTCTCCGACCACGACATCGTCCAGCCCGACGTGCTTTTCGTTTCCGATGCCCGCCTCCACATCGTGGACGAGGTCAACTGCAAGGGCGCACCGGACCTCGTCGTGGAGGTCCTGAGCGAGAGCACCCGCCGCCGCGACCTCGTGGAAAAGCGGCACCTCTACGCACGGAGTGAGGTGGCGGAGTACTGGGCCGTGGACCCGGCGGTGGACACGGTGCAGGTCTTCCGTCCGCGCGAGGACAGCGCCTACGAGCGCGTGGCCGAACTCACCGCCGAGACGGGCGACGCGCTCGCGAGCCCGCTCCTCCGCGGCTGGACGCTTGCGCTGGCAGACCTCTTCGGATAGCCCCGCCTCGGTGGCGCCTGCGAAGGCACCGAGGCGGGGGATCTCAGACGCACCCCGTCGCGTCCGCGCCGCATGGAGATCGCCCCCGCCCCGCCGCCCGGCTTCCGCGCTCACGCCTTTGAGCAGACCGACCACGTGCCGCACCCGCGCGAGGCCGTGTGGGTGTGGCTGAACGACCCCGCGACGTTCGTGGAAGGACAGGTCCCGCCGTTCCGAGTGGAGTTCGTCGCGCCGGACGGCACGCCGGGGGACTTCCGCGAGGGCGTGTTCACGGCGCACCACGGCCCCGGGATGCTGTTTGCGGGCGTCCTCGGAGAGCAGCGCGATCCGGCACCGGGCCAGACCGCCTACCGGGACCTCCGCTACGGCTACGGGTCGTACGCGCTCTCGCTTCGCCTCGCACGGCCCGTGCGCCTCCAGTTCTGGGCCGATGAGGCCGGGCCCGAGGCGACCACTGTTCGCGTCCGGCTCGACGCCCACGTCGCGGCGGCGTTCGTGCCCGCGTGGACTGCCGCGATGCGTGTGTTCTGGGGTGGCTTCGGACGGGCGCTGGATCGGCAGGTGGCCCAGCGGGCCCGGGGCGCAGCGCCCTCCCGCTGGCGCCTCCGCCCCACGATGGCGCTCGCCGGAGCCGCGCTCGCAGGCGGTCTCGCCCTCGGCCTCCGGCGGTAGGATGCCCACGCTGACCGTCACCGACCGCGAGGGGGTGCAGCACACCGTCCATGCCGAGGCGGGAGCCAACCTCCGGCGGACACTGCTGGACGCGGGCCTCTCGCCCTACACGGCACTCACGTCGCGCGCCAACTGCGGCGGCCGTGGGATCTGCGCGACGTGCGGCGTGTGGGTCCATCCAGCGCCGGAGCCCACGCACTGGCACGACCGGCTGGCGGCTGACTGGGGCTACCCGAGACTCTCGTGCCAGATCGCGGTCGAACGTGATCTCACGGTCGAGATCCCGGAGAAGGTGGTCTGGGGCAAGCGGCGGCGCTGACCCGGCCCGCCTCGGTGCGGGGGCGCAGGGCACCGAGGCGGAAGAAGGTGGATGGCTGACGATCAATCGCGGATCGCTGGGACTGCACGGCGGTCGTCGGTCTGTGGCTGTGGCGGTCGGGTCTCCCGCCTCGGTGGCATCGGTGGAGGGCACCGAGGCGGAACGGGTCTAACGTGGGCCTCGCCCTGGTCGATACTCCCCCCATGCCCGCCGTCGCGTCCAGCCCTGCGTCTCTCGTGCGCGGCCCCTCGGTCCCCTCGGCCGTGGGGCTGGTGCTCGCCAACCTCATCCCACTGATCGGGGTGATCTGGCTCGGGTGGGACCTCTTCGGCATCATGTGGCTCTACTGGGCCGAGAACGGCGTCATCGGCGCGTTCGCGCTGCTGCGGATGCTGACCGCGGGCGAGCCGATCCGCTGGTGGACTGCCCTCGCGCGGGTCTTCCCGGCGGGGTTCTTCACGGTCCACTACGGGATGTTCTGGGTCGTGCACGGCGTGTTCGTGTACAGCCTCTTCGGGAGCGGTCGCGAACTGGACGGCATGGCCCTCGCCGAGGTCGTCCGCGATGTGCCCTGGGAAGGGCTCGTGCCGCTCGTCTTCAGTCACGGGGCGTCGTTCGTGCTCAACTACCTCGCGGGCGGCGAGTGGCGCGCGACGGACACCGGCACCGAGATGTTCAAGCCGTACGGGCGGGTCGTGGTGCTGCACATCGCGATCCTCGGCGGCGGGTTCCTGCTCCTTCAGGCGGGCGGGGCGGTCTGGGCGATGGCGCTGTTCGTGCTCCTCAAGACCGGCCTCGACCTGGGAATCCACCTGAAGGGCCACCAGATCCGTCTCAAGAAGGTCCGCGAGGCGACCGGCCAGGACCGAGGCGGCGACGGAGAGTGACCGCCTCGGTGGGGCCCGGATGCCGACCGAGGCGGGGCGGGTGACGGAGAAGGGGCGCACGGGACGGCGGTACCTTCGCGACCTCAAAAACGTACCGCTCCTTGTCGCTTCGCCTGGTCACCGCTGCCCGCACCGAGTCGCTGGTGGCGCAGTACGTGCGCGACCGCGAGGCCCTCGTCATCGGTCCGTTCGAGCGGGAGGCGATCGTGGTGGCGCGGACCAACGGGATGCGGACCTGGGTGGAGAACACCCTGGCGGAGAGGCTCGGGTGCGCCGCGTCGTTGCAGATCGCCTCGCCCCGTGGGTTCGTCGCCCAGTTGGCCCAGGCGATGGGTGTGCTCCCGCGCGGACCGGCGGGGCAGGCATTCGAGCGTCCGGCGCTGGCCTGGCGGATCGCGGCTCTGCTGGACCGGGGCGGGCTTTCGGGCGATCTCTACGCCCCGCTCCACGCCTACCTCCAGGCGCAGCACGAGACCCGCCTCGACGGGGCGGTGTCGCTCGCCTCGCGCCTCGCGACCGTCTACGACGACTACCAGATCTACCGCCCCGAGGTGCTGGAGGCATGGAGCCAGCAGGAGCCGGCGGTCCCGTCCTTCCCGCACGAGCCCTGGCAGGCCCACCTCTGGCGGCGCCTCCGCCACGCCTCCTCCGAGGAAACCGGCCGCGAGATCGACCGTGCGGAGATGGCGCGCGACCTGCTCGCCCGCCTCGGTGCGCCGCCGCCCGGAGGCGGACGCCCTGCTGGTCTCCCGCCCGCCGTCTCGGTGTTCGGCGCGTCGCTGTTTCCGCCGGTCTACTTCCGCGTGCTACGCGCCGCTGCTGCCCACGTACCGGTGACGCTCTACGTGACCGTCCCGGGAGCCGACCGCCTCGGTGGGCTCCCGCACGATTGGGAGCCGACCCATCCACTCCTTCGCGATCTCGGCGCAGCAACGCGCGAGACCGGGCGGGTCTGGCACCGCCTCGGTCTCGTGCCCGAGATCCACCTCCCCGCCCCCGATCCCGCCCCGACCGCCCTCGGAGCCCTCCAGCACGCGTTGCTCACCGACACGGCCCCGGCGGTCACCGAGGCGGCCGACGACACGCTCTGCGTCACCGACGCGCACTCGGTGGTCCGGGAGTTGGAGGTGCTTCGGGATCACCTCCTCGACGCCTTCGAGCACGTGGACGGGCTCACGCCCGACGAGGTAGGCATCCTCGTGCCCGACCTCGCGACGTACGCGCCGCTCGTGGACGCGGTGTTCGGCAACGCCGGGGTGGGAATGCGGCTGCCGTACCACATCGCCGATCACCCGCAGGCGCCCGAGGTGCGTGTCCTGGGGGCCTTCGAGCGGCTGCTCGCCCTCGGGGACGGCCGCGCGAGCGCCTCCGACGTGCTCGGGCTGCTGGACGTGCCCGCGGTGCGGCGGGCCGCGGAGATCCGCGAGAGCGAGCTCTCCCTCGTGCACGAGTGGACGCGCGAGGCCTGCGTGCACTGGGGCCGCGATGCGCAGCACAAGGCTGCCGTCGGGCTTCCCGAGGACGACCTCCACACGTGGCAGTTCGGGCTGGACCGGCT
>JBCCPW010000002.1:0-37535 GCA_039024735.1 Bacteroidota bacterium | reverse complement strand
GGCAGGAGGTGTCGGAAACGGTGTCCGTCAAGCGAACACCGAGGTGACATCTACTGTGCGGCTGTTTCGGAATGCAGAGTTGGTCTATGAGTCCCCGCTCGAAGACCTTTACGCTCGCCAGACGCAACTGCTGGAACAAGGTGACGTCGTTGATCTGAGAGTTGTAGTACGTCAACGAGGGTCGTTCTTTCGCGATGCCTTGTCAATCGTGACAGCGGGTCTCAGTGTCGCCATTCTCGTGGAACGTCTCACACGTGGCTAGGTCGTGCCCGATGGGCTCTGTTGTTTCTCAGGCGGGACTGCACGCTGAACCGAAAACGTGGTGCGTCACCGGTGCAGCCGGTTTCATTGGCTCGCACCTCACCGAGGCGTTGCTCAAAGAGGGCCAGCGGGTCATCGGGTTGGATAACCTCGCGACGGGGTATCGGGCCAACCTTGATGATGTGCGGCAACGCGTCGGGGAAGGCGCGTGGCAGCGGTTCTCGTTTGTCGAAGGCGACATCCGTCATTTCGATACGTGTCGCCGCATTACCGAGGCGGCTGACCTCGTGCTTCATCAGGCGGCGCTGGGGTCTGTTCCTCGCTCGATTGCAGATCCTCTGGCGACGCACAGCGCCAACGTGGATGGATTCCTGAACATGCTCACCGCAGCGAGGGATGCTGGCATCCGGCGCTTCGTCTACGCATCCTCGTCATCCGTCTACGGAGATCACCCAGGACTTCCGAAGGTGGAGGACACGATCGGGACGCCGCTGTCTCCCTACGCGGTCTCGAAGCGCATTGACGAGTTGTACGCCCGAACGTTTGCCGATCACTACGGCATGGAGACGGTTGGTCTGCGGTATTTCAACGTGTTCGGGCCACGCCAAGACCCAAACGGTGCCTACGCGGCCGTCATCCCGAAGTGGATCGGTCAACTACTCGACGGCGAAACCCCTACAATCAACGGGGACGGTGAGACAAGCCGAGACTTTTGTTTTGTCTTGAACGTCGTGCAAGCCAACCTCCGTGCTGCTCTTGCTCCGAACGAGGCGACGGGTACAGTCTACAACGTAGCCGTAGGGGACCGGACCACCCTCCGTGAGCTGTACGAGCTGATTGCGAGCGAACTGGAAGGGTTGCGTCCTGGCTGGCAAGCCCCCCGTCCGGCTCTGGGTCCTTTTCGCGCAGGGGATGTTCGGCACTCCCTAGCAGACGTGTCACGAGCCCAAGACGCGTTTGGATACGAGCCACTCTGTGGGATACGCGAAGGCATGGTGACGACGACTAAGTGGTTCGCCCGGGAGTTGGTGGAGAAGGAGACGTGACGACCTGTTTCGGTGCATCATGTGCGCACACTGAGACGCCAGGAGGGGCTCCGTGAGTTAACGCACCGTGGAGAAGGCGTTGGATGGCTCGAACCGAGCGCATAGGAACATGCCACTCTCTACCTTCTGTCCAGTCGCGGCTAGAAGACCCGCCTGCTTGTTTTTGGTCCGCGTCTAGCGGACCCTGCTCAAAACCATCTGACTTCCACGCCATGAGCGCAACCCCTACTGCCCTCCAGTCTCTCCTTTCCCGGATTGAGGGTGACACCGCTCGCGTAGGAGTTATCGGTCTCGGATACGTTGGCCTGCCGCTGGCTGTGGTCTTCGCAGAAGCAGGGCTGCAGGTCGTTGGCATTGACGTAAGCGAGCGCGTCGTGGAAGGCGTCAACGAGGGAACGTCGCACGTGGAAGACATTCCAGACGCCCGCCTCGGTCCGCTCGTGGAGGCGGGCCTGATCTCTGCGACAACAGATTTCGGGGTCTTGGGCGGATGCGATGGTGTCTCCATCTGTGTGCCGACGCCGCTTCGCAAGACGGGAGACCCAGACATCTCATACATCCTCGCGGCAACGGGTGAGATCAAGCAGCACGTTCACCCCGGTATGGTCGTCGTGCTGGAGAGCACGACCTACCCTGGCACGACGCGCGAAATCATCCTTCCTGCGCTAGAGGAGAGCGGCTTGCGGGTCGGTGAGGACTTCTTCCTCTGTTTCTCCCCGGAACGCGTGGACCCGGGCCGGGAAGACTGGACAACGGTCAACACGCCGAAGGTGATGGGGGGTGTGACGGAGGCGTGTGTTACAGCCGGTACGGCTCTCTACGGCGCCGCAATCGAAACGCTTGTCCCAGTGTCCTCACCCGAGGCGGCAGAGATGGTCAAGCTGCTTGAGAACACCTTCCGTGCCGTCAACATCGGCCTAGCAAACGAGCTCCTGCTCATGTGTGACAAGCTGGGTCTGAATGCATGGGAGATCATCGAAGGTGCCGCGACGAAGCCCTTCGGGTTCATGAAGTTCACCCCGGGGCCTGGTCTTGGTGGGCACTGCATCCCAATTGATCCGCTGTATCTCTCTTGGAAGCTCCGGACACTCAACTACACGGCACGCTTCATCGAACTGGCAAGTGAGGTGAACACCTCTATGCCGACACACTGGGTCCAGAAAATCCAGGACGCGCTGAACGAGAAAAGAAAGGCTGTGCGCGGGAGCCGCGTGCTCGTACTCGGTGTGGCTTACAAGAAGGACATCTCGGACATGCGGGAGTCCCCGGCGCTGGACATCATCGCGCTCCTCCAAGAGAAGGGAGCCGAGGTGCGCTACCACGACCCACACGTCTCCACGCTCAGTCACGAGGGGATCGATCTGGAGAGCGAAGCCGATCTCGCGCACGCACTCACCGAGGCGGACTGCGTCGTCGTGGTCACGGACCACAGCGACTATGACTGGAACCTCGTCCGAGATCGTGCCCGCCAACTCGTCGACACGCGCCACGCGGTAGGGGCAGGGGCCCCCGCCTCGGGGATGCCTCGTAAGGTCCTGTCGTAGCAGGTGCATCCTCGAGAACGAGATTCAAGCCCCATGGCAGACACCGCGCTCAACCCGTCCCCGCCGCCTGTGCTCCCGAACGGCGCGAGCAATGGCGCGCCCCCGCCCGTCGCGGACGATGTGCCGGTCATCCGCCTCGAAGCCAAGAGCGGGTGGCAAGTCATTGACTGGAAAGAACTCGTCGCCTACCGTGACCTGTTCCGGTTCCTCGTCCAGCGCGATGTCACGGTGCTCTACAAGCAGACCGTGCTGGGCTACGCGTGGGCCATCATCCGGCCGCTAGTCCAGATGGTGATCTTCACCGTCATCTTCGGCAACATGGCTGAGGTGAGCTCAGACGGCGTGCCGTACGCCATCTTCAACTACGTCGCGCTCGTGCCGTGGACCTACTTCTCAGGGTCGCTCACGGCCTCCACGGCCAGTCTCGTCACCAACATGGCAATGCTGACGAAGGTCTACTTCCCACGCCTCGTCATCCCGATGTCGTCCGTCCTCGCGAAGTTGGTCGACTTTGCGATTGCCTTCGTGATCGTGTTCGGGTTGATGGCCTACTACGGCGTCGCGCCGACGTGGAACGTAGTGTTCCTTCCCGTTCTCATCTTGCTGATGATCATGACGGCTGCGGCGGCGGGGCTTTGGCTCTCCGCTCTCACCATTCAGTACCGCGATGTCAAGCACGCCTCGCAGTTCATGGTGCAGATCCTGATGTACGCCGCACCCGTCGTCTGGCCCGCCTCGCTTATTCTGGAGAGGTTCGGTGAAACGGCGTACCTCGTGTACGGAATCTACCCTCTCGCAGGCATCATCGAGGGCTTCCGGGCAGCCCTTCTCGGTACCCGCGCGATGCCCTGGGACCTGATTGGCATCGGCGCTGTGAGCGCCATGTTCCTGTTCGTCACGGGCGCGCTCTACTTCAAGCGAATGGAGCGCCGGTTCGCCGACGTTGCCTGAACCCTCCACGACCTGCGCCCATGTCTGAGATCGCGATTGACGTCCAGAACCTCTCCAAGCGCTACCGCATCGGGTTGGCGGAGGAGCAACACGACACGCTCTCCAGCGCAGTGGTCGCGTGGATACGGTCACCGTTGGACAACTTTCGCAATCTCAAGAAGCTCAGTCACTTCAAGGACGACGAAGGCCTGGACGTCATGTACGCCCTCAGGGACGTGAGCTTCCAGGTGAAGCAGGGGGAAGTTCTGGGCGTGATTGGGCGGAACGGTGCGGGCAAGAGCACACTGCTCAAGATCCTCTCTCGCATCACCGATCCCACAAGCGGACACGTCGAGATCCGGGGGCGCGTCTCTAGCCTCCTCGAAGTCGGGACGGGTTTTCACCCCGAGCTAACCGGCCGAGAAAACGTCTACCTCAACGGCACCATCCTCGGCATGACCAAAGCCGAGGTGGACCGGAAGTTCGACGAGATCGTCGCCTTCTCTGAGGTCGAGAAGTTCATCGATACGCCGGTGAAACGCTACTCCTCTGGAATGCGCGTCCGCCTCGCGTTTGCCGTCGCAGCCCATCTAGATCCGGAAATTCTGCTCGTGGACGAAGTGCTCGCCGTGGGCGATCTCGCGTTTCAGCGCAAGTGCCTCGGCAAGATGGACGACGTGGCGAAGACTGGCCGGACGGTCCTCTTCGTCAGCCACAACATGGCGATGGTCGCCCAACTGTGTCAAACGGGGCTTGTTCTAGAAGGTGGGCGCGTCCAGATGCGAGGCGAGGCGGGGGAAGCCATAAATGCCTATGTCCAGAACGTGCTGGAGCAGCCCGCCTCGGCAGAGGACTGGGGGCACAAAGATCTCTACGTGGACAGCTTCCAGATCCTCAACGGCACGGACACGCTGGACACTACGAGCCCCACGCGCGTCCGTTTTCGCATCCATGTTCGCCGGCAGTTCTGGCAGATGGTCGCATCCTTCACGCTCAGCAACGCCGAGCAGACCACCGTCGTCCGCGAGTTCATCCGTGCGCCAGATGACTACCCCGAGCTTCTCGAGCCCGGTGTCCACGAGATCGAACTTGAGCTTCCGCCGCTCTGGCTCACCTTCGGGCAGTACGTCGGGTCCATCAAAGTGGCGGGGCACGGGATCGGCGAGAAAGAACGCTTCGAAACGGACCCGCTCTTCTTTAGCGCAAAGGGTGGTACCACTAACCGAACGGGCAAGGGCGCCCTCCCTGTCCTCACTCCCTCCTGTGACTGGACTATACAGCCTGTCGCCGAGACGCACAACGCCTAGCCCCTCTCTTCCGTGCCAACTCTCCTCATTATCAACGACACGACCGGTCTTCCCAACTGGGGGGGACAGGCCACTGCTGCCGCGCTTCAGCAGATCATGCGGGACGAGGTGCCGGACGCAGAGATCAAGCTGCTTTCGCACGCTTGGATGAACCGAAGCTACTGGAGCCGTCGGAACCCACTGGGTGGTACGAAGGTCATCCAGACACAGAAGAAAAAGAATCCCGGGCGAGCCAAGTTATTTGCATTCGAACCAATGGTGGCAGATGAATTTGAGTCTGTCGCAAATGAGTGGATGAGTTCAGGCGCGCATGAGGACGCGAAGGAATATATCGCGCTCTTGAGCGAGGTTGATGCGGTCATCTTCAACGCAGAAGGGGCTGTCTACCGCACCAACCGACAGGCGCGCAAAGGGCTCTTTATGCTCTGGCTCGCGAAGACAAAGTTCGACGTTCCCGCCTTTTTCGTCAACGGAAGCATCACGCTCACGCGCGTAGACCCGGTCTTGCAAGGCATGATGCGCAAAACGTTCAGTGTTATCGACGGTGTGGCCGTCCGCGAGCCTGTCTCGTACCGCAGCCTCAAAGAGTACGTCCCCGATGCAGAGGCGAATGTCTTCCCGGACGCCGTGTTCTATTTCGGTCAAGGCGACATGGAACCCGCGTCGAAGGAGTATGAGGCGCTGCGGTCGCGCCTCGGCGACACCCCCTACTTCTGCCTGAGCCCGTCTATGCTGCCGATGGACTATTCGCGCGGCCCATCCGAGTCTGCCGTGCTGAAGGTGGTACAGGAACTCAAGAGGGTGGTGCCGCAGGCCGTTCTCATGGCGAAGGACCGGATGGACCAGTTTCTGGAAGACATCGCTGAACGGACGGATTCCATCTACTTCGGTCCGGAGTACGGCTACTGGGACCAGATGCGCACGCTTGAAGGCGCATCATTCATGATCTCGGGCCGGTACCACCACAACATCCACGCGGTCGTGATGGGGTGCCCGTGCATTCCACTCACAACCACCTCGCACAAAATCGAAGGACTCTGCGAGATGGTAGACAATGAGATCGGCCCGCCGTTCGACGCGACCGATCTCAAGTACCACCTCGGCGAGATTGCAGACCGAGCGCGCGGGATCGTCGAGGCAGGCGAGGCCAAGCGCCATCGACTGCTCGTCGTGGCCGAGCACTTGCAGGATGAGGCCCGTGGGACAGGCCGTATGGTCCACGGTGTGCTTGCGGCCGAAGCGGTAGCATAGCCTGCTCCGTGCTCGTGTCTGTCCCCAGCGCAGAAGAGCTCGTGCCTAGCGAGAACCCCACCCACAAGAGGAAACGAGGCTTCCGGGCCACGCTCTACCGCGCGCGGCTCGGCGCACTCCGGGCCGTCTTTGGGCAGGTGGGCGGCCTCTTGGGCCTCGCCGAGCCAGAGCCGACGCCCGAGCAGGTCGCGAGTGGCGAGAAGCTCAGCCGTCGCGACCGTCGCCACCGCGATCTCGTCCGGTTCATTCAGGAGCGCGGAGTGCCCGCGGGGCTGAAAACGCTGGACGTAGGGTGTGCTCCTGGTCTTCTCTCGGAGCGGCTTTTCGAGGCTGGGTACTCAGATGTCAAGGGATGCGATTGGGCTGCAGAGGCTGACCTGACAGAAAGAGCAAGAGAGATCGTGGAGTACCAGAAGGTGGACCTCAATACAGATGCCCTCTCTGCCTATCCGGACCAGGGCTTCGGCCTCGTGGTCTGCTCGGACGTGCTTGAGCACCTCGAAAACCCGACGCGGATGTTCCGCGAGTTCGAGCGCGTTCTCGCGCCCGGCGGGCATGTCTTTTTCTCCGTCCCGAACGCCTTTAATCTCATCGAGCGGTGGCGGTTGCTTCGTTCGGGTAACAGCGGGCGATACCGGAGCGAGCGACGGGCGCAGCCCTTCGGACACATCAGTATGCTCCCAGGCGAGGTTATCGAGTCTCTCGGCGATCGCGCCGGGCTGGAGGTCCGCGCCCAGGGCAAGGGGTACGTGTGGTGGCGCGGTTACTTCTTGCTTCCCGGTCGAGTGACGAGTCCGCTCTTCAGCTACGTCGCGACGTATCACCTCCAGCGCCACGGCGAGTAAGTTCATGGACTCCGTCAAACGCGCCATCAGCGGATTCCTCGAAGAACACCCGTCGGTGAGCGAAGCCGTTCTGTCTGTGCTGCGCCCACGCGAGTTCCAACTCTACAACATCGGCGCGGCCAAAACCGGGACTACCTCGATCGCTGGGCTTTTCGGACGTTTCCGTCGAGGGCACGAGCGGCGCATCTACGAATCCGCCGTGCAGATCGCTGCCCGATGGGACGGGTATCTATCCGATGATGAACTTGCAGCATGGCTTCACGAGAGGGATCGGCGGCTCTGGCTAGAGTGCGACTCCTGCCAGACGCTCGCGTGGTTCTCTGATATTCTCGCACGAGAGTTCCCTGAGGCCCGCTTCATGCTGACCGTCCGTGATTGCTATTCGTGGCTACGCTCTATCGTCGATCACCACGCAAACAAGCCTGCGCTATCGGATGCACAGATCGCCCTCCGTAAGAGATTCTACGGCACGCACTCAGGTGACGCAGCCTCGGCGCCACTGCGAGAGGCAGGACTGTATTGTATCGAAGGGTACCTCTCCTACTGGGTGCGGCACAACACCTTCGTGTTGGATAGCCTCCCCGATTCCCGCTTGCTCGTCCTTCCTACGCAGCGCATCTCCGGGTCCGAGGCCGCCATCGCGGCGCACGTCGGGATCGACGCGAGCCGCCTGAAGAGCGATCGAAGCCACCGCAACCCGAGGCTTAAGAAGCGACACATTCTCGAAGAGGTGCCGCGCGAGGCCGTTGCGGAGAAGATCGACGCTCTTTGTCGCCCGACTATCGACCGTCTCCAGGCGCTCCCAGCGCTTAGAGGATACGATGCAGCGGGCGTCTGACCCTGCCCGCCTCGGCACTCCTCACCACCCTCCCATGAAACAACCCGATCCCAACGCCCCACCCCGCGTGGCTCTTGTGGTGGACAACCCGTTCCGGGATCTGCCGGGAATGGTGCTGGTCGCGCTTCGGCTCTGCCAACAGGGCGCCGAATGCTACCTCGTTCCGATGAACCTCCAGGAGCGTGAGATCGGCGCGCTCGCGCCGGATTTCGTTCTGCTCAATTACCTCCGCAAGGGCAATGACGCCCTCGCGCAGCACCTAATCAATGCGGGCGTTGAGGTGGGCGTGTTGGATACCGAGGGTGGTGTACTCTCCAGCCTGAACTCCTATGAGCAGATCATGGCGCCGAGCGCCAACCTTCGCGATCAGGTCTCGGTACTCTGCACTTGGGGTCACAAGCTGGCGGCGCACGCTGTGGAGCACCGGTGGTACCGCGAAGATCAGGTAGCCGTCACGGGCGCGCCACGTTTCGATTACTACGTGGAGCCGTGGCGGCAAGCGTCGCTGGAGATGTCTGAATACGCGGAGCTGTACCGGCAGCCGCTCGTGCTCCTCAATGGGAGCTTTTCTGTTGCAAACCCGCTGAGTGGCTCGCCGGAACAGGAGGCGAACTTCCTCGTGCGCCGGTTCGACTACGACCGCGAGGAGATCGACCGCTATCAGAGGACACAACGCGAGACTCTGCTCGGCATGGCAGACCTCGCGAACCGCCTCGCAGCGCGGTTCCCTGAAGTCACGTTCGTCTACCGCCCGCACCCGTTCGAAAAGCTCCGTACCTACGAGAAGTTGTTCGAGCCGCTGGGCAACCTCCACCTGATCCGCGAAGGCACCGTGGATGGATGGATCCTGCGCGCGAGCGCAGTCATCCAGCGGGGGTGCTCCACGGCCATCGAGGCAGGCGTAGCCGGGGTGCCAGCGCTCACGCCCGCGTGGCTCCCGGCGGCGGAGCACTTCGAGAGCGTCGAGTCCGTCAGCGTCCAGTGCGCCTCGTATGAAGAGATGGAGTCCGTCGTGGAGCAGATCCAGGCGGGTGTCTACGCCGTTCCACCCGAGGTGAGGGCCAACCTAGAGCAAGTCATCACGGACTGGTTTCGCGCCATCGACGGTACCTCGAACGAGCGCGTGGCGACAGCCATCGCGGACTCGCTGACCACACGCGAGGTGCCAGACCTCCACGAATGCCGCCTCCTGCTCTATTACCCGACCCGGCCGCACGCCTCGCTCAAAAAGCGGATTCAAAATCACATCCGCTATCATCTCCGGCTCTCGCCTGCATACTCCTTCCGACAGTGGCGCCCGGCTACGACCGGCAAGTGGGAAAAGAGCGACAAGAGCTTCGGCGTTGAGCATGTCGCGCGCATCGTGGAGAGTGTGAGCTCTCTTCTCGAAGATGTGTTCGACGTGGGGCTGGCAACCGAGCGCCGGGCATATCACTTCGGGTACGACCAGGGCAAGGCGGTCCGGATCGCCTCCAAGACGCCGGTCGCTACCCACACTCCCTCACCTCACGCCAGCACCGTATCCTAGTGCCTACGACCCCAGCAGGCGAGGTGCTCGCCATTATCCCCGCACGCGGCGGCTCCAAAGGCATCCCGCGCAAGAACGTCCTGCCGTTCGCGGGGCGCCCGCTGCTCGCGCACAGCATCCGGCACGCGAGTCAGTCCACCTCGGTGACGCGTGTGGTGGTCTCGACGGATGACACAGAGATCGCTGCAGTCGCCGACGCGGAGGGAGCGGAAGTCGTCTGGCGCCCCGAGGACATCAGCGGGGACACCGCTTCCTCGGAGTCAGCACTGCTTCACGCGCTCGATACACTTCGCGAGATGAACGGGTACGAGCCAGACTTGGTCGTCTTCCTGCAAGCGACGTCCCCCGTGCGCAGACCGGACGACGTGCAACTTGCCATTGAGACTCTCATAGCGGAAGAGGCGGACTCGCTCCTCTCTGTCAGTCTCGTGCATGGGTTCGTGTGGCGGATGGAGGCAGACGGGCCGCGCTCGCTCAGTTACGATCATCGAAACCGCCCGCGCCGCCAGGACGCTCCGGTAGATGTAGTAGAGAACGGTTCGATCTACGTGTTCAAGCCGGACGTGCTTCGGCGAGAGGGGAATCGCCTCGGGGGACGCGTGGCTGTTTACCGGCAAGACCCGCTGGATTCGTTCCAAATCGACGAACCCGGTGACTTCTCGCTCTTGGAGGCACTCCACTCGGCTCAACGGGATGCCGATGAGCCCGACCTTACCGGTATCCGTTTACTCGTGCTCGATTTTGATGGTGTGCTAACAGACAACCGCGTCACTGTCCATCAGGACGGTCGCGAGTCCGTTGTCTGTCACCGGGGTGACGGATGGGGCATCGCGCGGCTCCGCGAGGCAGGCGTGGATGTAATGATCCTGTCCACTGAGGTGAATCCCGTTGTCTCGGCCCGCGCGAAGAAACTCCGAATCGAGTGCACGCAGGCATGCGACGACAAGCGGACCGCTCTGCAAGAACTGTCACGAGAGCGTGGCCTCACTCCAAACCAGATCGCGTTCATGGGGAACGACCATAACGACCTTGAGGGCCTGAACTGGGTCGGAATGCCGATTTCCGTCGCTGATGGTGCTCCTGAGGTTCGTGCTGCAGCGCGGCTCGTGACGCAGCGTACAGGCGGAGACGGCGCCGTCCGCGAGGTCTGTGAGGCAATCCTCGCCCAGCGACGGGCTCAGGTGGGAGCAGAAGCGTAACGCGCTGCTGGTACCTTCCCTTTCATTCTCCTTCGCGCTCGGGTCCCCACCAGCCGCCGCGCATCTCGTACAGACCTGACCACACCCCATCAGACCATGCCCACGCACGTCACTATCGGAGACCGAACCATCGGACCCGGCGAGCCCACCTACGTCATCGGCGAGATCGGCATCAACCACAACGGCAACCTCAACATCGCGAAGAAGCTGATCGACACCGCCTCGCTCGCGGGCGCCGACGCCGTGAAGTTCCAGAAGCGCACGCCCGAGCTATGCGTGCCGCCAGAGCAGCGCGACGTGGAACGCCAGACGCCTTGGGGCACCATGACGTACATGGAGTACCGGTATCGCGTTGAGTTTGAGGAGGAAGAGTACGCCGAGATCGACCGCTACTGTAAGGAGAAGGGCATCCAGTGGTTTGCTTCCTGCTGGGACGAGAAGGCTGTGGACTTCATGGAGCAGTTCGACCCCGTCTGCTACAAACTGGCCTCAGCTGCTCTCACGGACGACGAACTGCTCCAGCATCACCGCAAGACCGGGCGTCCCCTCATCATCTCGACGGGCATGTCCACGATGGAGCAGATCCATCACGCCGTGGACCTCCTCGGCACGGACGACTTGCTCATCGCGCACAGCACGAGCAGCTACCCGTGCCCACCGGAGGAACTCAACCTCCGCATGGTGCAGACCCTCCAGGACACCTTCGACTGCCCCATCGGGTACTCCGGTCACGAGACAGGTCTCCAGACGACCTACGCCGCCGTCGTCCTCGGCGCGACGTTCGTGGAGCGGCACATCACGCTGGACCGTGCGATGTGGGGCAGTGACCAGGCCGCGAGTGTGGAGCCGAGCGGACTCATGCGTCTCGTCCGCGACCTCCGCGTGATTGACTCTGCGCTCGGTGATGGTGTCAAGAAGGTGTACGACAGCGAAATCCCGAGCATGAAAAAGCTCCGCCGCAAGGCCGTAAGCGCCTGAGGCGTTATCGACTCGCTCCGCCCGCCTCGGTGCCGAGGCGGGCGAGAACGGCAGCGCGAACCCCCTCATGAGTCTGGGCTTGACCTTCTATGCGTCGCATCGTCTACATCGCGTCTGCCCCGCGCTCTGGCTCTACCCTGCTCACGCATTTGATCGCGAGCCATCCAGACGTGGGCACGATTGGGGAGCGGCACTTTTTCCACCGCCTTTTAGTACCGGAGTACCAGAATCCAGAGCACATAGAAGCGATTCGAAAAGGAGCAGAGATCCCGCATGGCGCGATGTGCTCATGCGGACGCCCGTTCGTGAAATGTCCGGTGTGGCTGAGCATCCTCGCGCGGGTGGAGGAGGGGGTCCCAGCGCGCATCCGTGCGCTTCCCTACCCTCGGTTCGGAGCGTACAAGAATCAGATTGCGCGGAAGGTTGCGCGCAAGATCCTCTGGAGGCAGGCGGAGACTGGACGCATGCGGGGGCTTCCGTGGCCGCTCAGCCAGCGCTTCAGAGCGATGCTCGAAGCCAACAATGTGCTCATTGACGCCGCACTGGCAGAGACCGGCGGGTCCGTGTTCCTGGATAACTCGAAAACTGTCCAAGAGGCGATCTACCTAGATCACCATCCCGAAAACGAGGTCCGGGTGATTCACCTCGTCCGTGATGGTCGGGCGCAGATGATGTCGCGTGTGCCCGCAAAGAAGAACCTCACAGCCGACAACTGTGCCCGCCAGTGGGCCGAGACCATCGAGACTAGCCGCCGCGTGCTCAGCGCGTGGAGAGGACCCGTTTTGGATCTGCGCTACGAGGATCTGTGCAACGCACCCGATTCCATCATGGCCGAGGTGTACGCATTCTGCGATCTCGACTCTGCTGCGACTCCGGCGGAATGGGGCAGCGACGAACAGCACGTTATGGGAAATTCTCGAATGCGTCTGAGCGAGACGACCAAGATCGAGCTCCGGACAGGTTGGAAAAGCAAGATCTCGGACGACCAGCTTCGCACCTTCGAGCAGCGAGCGGGCGCCCTCAACCGTAGCCTCGGTTACTCAGACGCCGTTCTTACCTCCGTGTGACGCCCGGTGTTTAGACCCGTCGATGACAGACTCTGACCTTTTGCTACCCCCTGCTACATCTGCCCGAGGCGGGGCATACCGGCCGCACATTGTACTGGTCGTCTCGCGCGGCGAGGCGGTGAGGAATTTCTTGTACTCTAAGACGCTAGACACACTTGCGGAGAACGCGCGCGTCACGCTCCTCTCCGTCTTGGACGATGAGGCCTTTGTCGACCGGTTCGAGCCACTCACGGAGGCCATCATCCCCATTGACCGGCACCCGGAGCACCCGGCGGTAAACCAGCTCCGGTCGGTGGTGCATGACCTGCACTTCCGGTGGCTCTGGAGCGAGGTTGCGAAGAACGTCTGGGAGCTCCGCGATCTCAAAGCACGCACGCCAGCACAGAGGCTCAAGCGTAGCTTCGTCAAGGCCGCGAGCCGCCCGCTTGCCAACCGCCCAACGCTCCGCGCGCTGACGGCTCTGGAGCGCTCGCTGACGTGGCGCCTGCGTCCGAGCGATCACTACGTGGACCTGTTCCGGCAACTCCAACCGGATCTCGTCTTCAACTGCTCGCACATCCACGGGCGTGCGGGCGAGCTGCCAATGAAAGTGGCCGCCCGCCTCGGCATCCCCACAGCAGGGTTCATCTTTTCGTGGGATAACCTGACCTCCCGCAGCCGCATCTTCGTCCCGTACGACGACTTCCTCGTCTGGCACCACGGGATGCGTGATCAGCTTCTTGATCTCTACCCCCAGATTGACCCAGCACGCGTCCACGTCACGGGTACTCCGCAGTTCGATTTCCACACGGATCCCCGGTTCAGACTCTCGCGCGGTGAGCTGGCTGAACGCCTCGGGACTGACCCAGAGCGACCGTTCGTGCTCTACACGACAGGTATTGCGAAGCACTTCCCGGAGGAGCATCGGACGGTGGAATATGTCTCGAAGGTGCTGCAAGACATGGACCCAGGCGAGCGGCCGCAGCTCGTCGTCCGCACGTACGTCAAGGGTACGAGCGACGAGATGAAAGCTCTCGCGAAGAGACACCTACCCGGCGTGGTCTTCCCGGAGGTCGCGTGGGACGAGAAGTGGGCCACGCCGATGTACGAGGATCTCGCGACGTACACGAGCACGCTTCGGCATACCGCTCTCGGGATCAATGCCGCGTCCACGGTATCGCTGGAGTTGATGATGTACGACAAGCCTGTTATCAACCTTGGCTTCGATCCGCCGGGCAGCGGCGTGCCACACGCCTATCGCTGGATCCGTCACATCGAGTTTGACCACTATCGGCCTGTTGCCGCGAGTGGCGGCACGATGGTGGCCTACAGCCCGGAGCAACTCCGCGAGTACCTCCACCGAGGGCTCGCCCACCCAGAGGCAGACCGAGCGGCGCGCCGAGCGTTCATTGACGCGACCTTCGGAGACACGTTGGACGGGCACGCGGGCGAGCGTGTTGCGCACAAGCTTCTCCACCTCGCCGCTGTCCCTACCAACTAGCGCTCGCTCATGCCCGGCAATTCAATCCCTCGCCCTGCCCGCAAAGTCCTCCGGCGTCTACTGCCCGCGGATACATACCGTCGCTATGCGACCCGACACGAGGATGAGAGCCTACGGATCTGGGCACGGCTCAGCGAGGCTGTACCGACGTCCCGCGCGATCTTGGACATCGGTGCGTTTCAGGGGGAGTTTGCGCTCGTTGCGCGTCGCTCGAACAGAAAAGCACCGGTGTACGCCTTTGAGCCTGCGCAGGAGCACGCAGCTCACCTCGCGAACGTGTCCAAGGAGGCTGGCATCGTGTTTGTCACCGAGGCGATCGGAGCGGAGAACGGAACTGCACAGTTTCTCCGGCACCAGAAGGGCGGGCAGGCCGGACAACTCGTGGCGCATCACCCGAGAGGAGAAGACGTTGCGGCAGAGATGTACGAGGTACAGGTGACCACTTTAGACACGTGGACGCAACGCGAGGGCGTGCGTCCGGCACTCGTCAAAATTGATGTAGAGATGGCACTGCCTGCACTGCTACAGGGCGTAAGCGAGACGTTTCGCAAAGACCAGCCTGTCGTTATCTGCGAAGTTCTCAACGGAGAAGCCGGGCAGGCGTTAGAGGCCGCACTCCCAGATGGCTACGCTGCGCGATATGTCAACGAACTGGGGCGCCTAGAGCGGCGGAGTCCTATTCAGCCGTACTCGTGGCGCAGCCGCAACTGGCTGCTCTATCCGGAGCGCGGTGGAGCGCTGGACGTGCCCTCTATTCTGCCCTCCATCCTCGCCTAGCGCTGTGCTTGAGCGACCCTACGAGTCCGGTGGCGAGCCGCCCGAAGTGGTCCGCCTCGGGCCATGTCCCAAGGCTCCTGAGATTAGCGTCGTCATCCCGACATTCAACCGGGCCGACGCCCTCCGGCAGTCGCTGGTAGCACTCCGGTCGCAGACGCTGGAGAGCTACGAGGTGCTGGTCGTAGACAACGGGCCTTCTACGGACCATACGCGCGAGACGGTGATTGCCTTTGCGAGGGAGGATCCTCGGATCGCGTATGTCTCCACAGCGCTCCAGGGCGACGCGTTCGCGCGCAACATCGGGTGCGAGCTGGCAACTGGAGAGGTCGTCGTTGTGACAGACGACGACTGGCTCATGACTGACCCTGAGGCGCTTACGTATGTCCGCGATCAGTTTCTGTCGGATGCGCGTCTGGGGGTCCTGGGCCTCGCACACGACTACGCCGCCGCCGATCCTGAGGCAGTCTCCCTCGCGAGTCGTGCCCGGCGAACCGCTCTTCGCACGTTCATCCGGTGGGGCTACAAGCCTACCCTGATCACGCGCTGGGGTACGCTCCGCACCCGGTTTCGGCATATTGAGGCAGGGCGTCTATTGGATGTGGACCACGTACGCGGATACTGCATGGCGCTGAGGCTCTCAGCCCTTCGTGACATAAACGGGTTCGAGACGGGGTACGTGCTACGAGGCCATGCCTACCGCGGTGAGACCGAAGTGTGCGTCCGTCTCGCCCTGGCCGGATACCGTGTGGCACTGTCCACAGAGGTCATGGGTTATCACGATGCGCGCCCGCGCCAGAAGGGGGTGACCGGCAGAGGACGGTTCCGCCCGGAGGCGATGTACCTCCAGTCTCGAAACAACACGCTGTTCTTCCTTCGCAATTTCTGGACGCCAGGAACGGCGTTCCTTTTCAGAGCTGTGGATCTCCTGTGGGGGAGCTACCGGCACCCTGGTCTGATCCGGGGTCTTCTGCATCCGCGGTACGCTTTTAAATTCCGCGTTCTAGGGGCGAGCCTCCGAGGCAAGCGCGATGCACTTCGGCTCTACCGCGCAGGGCCACCCGCCGCGGACGCCGCACGGACACACTCCCCGCCTGCCTTTGAGCCTCCACTCACTTCCCGCGATCGGCTCGCGCCTGTCGCTCCCCTTGATTCGTAACGAACGACCGCTTGTGAAGAACGACCGCCCCATCTTCCTCAACTGCTACTCGCGTGGCGGCAGCAACATCCTCTGGAATCTGTTCCTGACGCACCCAGACGTGTGCTCGCCCATTCGCGAGACGCTCGACATCTTCTACCGAGACCTACCCCGGCCTCGCCGTGAAGGTGTGACAGCGGCACTGCTTGCACGGCAATGGGGCCTCTTCGACCAGTGGAATCTCGCCCCCCGAGGGCCAGTCCCCGGAGCTGCGCAACGCTACATCGATCGGATGCTCTTCGAGTGGAAGATGAAAACTCTCGAGGACGACGAGATGCGCCTTAAGGCTGAGGGCGAGGCATACACGCGCGAGGAGGTAGAGCGATCGCGGCTCGTTGCGAAGAACAACAACGGCCTCACGTTTCTGAGCGACCTCTTCGGGGACATGTATCCGGGCGCGACCTTCTTTGCTCTTGTCCGGCACCCGGTCCCGCTCTACGAGAGCCACCGCCGCCGCAACCTGACTGACTCCGTGGAATCATTTGCATCGTTCTATCGCGCCATCGCAACGCGGATGCTGAACGATGCCGAGCGGATGGAACGGTATCACGTCCTTCGCTTCGGCGACGTGCTCGCGGATCCTGTTGCGGTGATGCACGAGCTGTACGCGAAGGCGGATTTGGACCCGAGCCACGTCACAAAGGTTCGTCTCAAAGCCAAGCCGCACCTCACCCCAGACGGCCAGCAAGCAACGGGTTTCACCGTGGGCGAACACTACTGGTTCGAGCCTGAGAACGTCCACGCGCTCCTAGATCCGAACGTCAACACCTACTCGGCCGAGTTGCTCACCAAGGCGGAACAGGATCGCCTCCTGGCGCTCACCGCGGACGTGCGCGCGAGGCTGGGGTATGCTGAGTACGAAGTCGCGTGACGCGCATCCGGTCCTTAGCGTCGCGGTGGCTGCGCCGCACACCTCTGAGCCTCGAAGACGAGGGGCTCTGGCTCTACCGCGCAAAGCATTTGCCTGCATGGCGTGTGCGAAAGCGGCTCGCTCAGCATCTCTACTGGCAGGACCTCGCGCACCTCATCGGCACGTTTGACGTGGACCTTGTCTTGGATGTGGGCGCCAATCGCGGCCAGTTTGGGCGGGACGTGCGGGCGCGAGCGGGATACACTGGCGAGATGCACTCGTTTGAGCCGCTCCCGGCTGCGTTCAAGGCACTCCGCGAGAGAGTGCAGGGTGACGCCGCCTGGACCGCGCACCCTTTCGCGCTGGGCGCCGAGGCGGGCGAGGCAGAACTTCAGATGCCGGGCAGCGCTGTGCTCAGTTCCTTTCTCGCACCTGCCCCCATGCTGCAACAAATGGGCGGCTTGGACGAGCCGCCGCGAACCGAGACCGTCCAGGTGTGCCGCCTTGATGACGTGTTCAACAAGGTCGCGCACGCGGAGGGGCGCCGCATCCTGCTCAAGATGGACACGCAGGGCTTCGATCTGCAGGTGTTCGCAGGCGCAGGCGACGTGCTCGAATCCGTCGTCGTTCTACAGTCCGAGATCTCCGTCGTGCCGATCTACGAGGAGATGCCACCGCTCACGGAAAGCCTCCGCACGTACACAGACGCCGGCTTCCGCCTTTCGGGGCTCTATCCCATCACGACGCTTGACAAGCGCGCCCTCACCATCTGTGAGTTCGACGCGCTCTTCGCCCGATGACTGGCATTGCTCGTCCCCAGCTTGATGCCCCGGCCGAGGTCCGGCCTCGGCTACTCGTCGTCTCGCACGTTCTCCCGTTTCCTGGGCGAAGTGGGCAGCAGCAGCGCGTCGCGAACACGCTCCGGGCGCTACGCGGCCGGTTCAACGTCACGTTCTTGACCGTCGCGCCGGAGGTGCAGATCGCCGAGGTCCGCGAGGGTCTGGCTGCGCGCGTGGACGAGGCCGTGGTGCTACCGTCCATCGTCGCGAGGGAATCGCGCGTGTTGCACGCCGCGCGCGCAGCGACGTACTTACTGAAGACGGGGCTCAAGATCTCCAACTACCGCATCGCCGAGGTTGAGCTGACGCCGGAGCGCGTGGCCGGGGCGGTCCGCCTCGGCAGCTTTAGCGGCGTGCTCGTTGAATACTGGCATGCCCATTCCCTTGCGCCGATGCTTCGCGAGCATGGAGTGCCCGTCGCATTGGACACGCACAACGTGCTCTGGCAGGCATACGAGCGCCAGCTTCGTGTGCGACGCCTCCCCGTGTGGTGGAAACGCCGCGTGCTCGCCAAGTACCGCGAGGCCGAGGAACGTGCCTGGGCCGCTTTCGACGCGCTGGTCACTATCAACGCCGCCGAGGATGCCTACGTCCGCAGTCGCGTCCCAGAGTCCGTCGAGGTCGTCTACACGCCGATGGGGATCGATCTCGAGGGGTGGCCGCCGATCTGGCAGTTCAGCGCGCCGCCGCGCGTAGCGTACTACGGTGGGCTTAGCAGTCCGCACAACCAGCGTGATGCGCTCGCGGTGGCCCAGACCGTCATGCCCGAGGTCTGGCGCGAGCACCCTGAGGCGGAGTTATTCATCATCGGTAGCAAGCCGCCGGACTTCCTCCGCGCACTTGCTGAGGCGGACCCTCGCGTCACGGTGACGGGCTTTGTTCCCCGTGTGCAGGACGTGCTGGGCCGCGCGACAGTCGTGGTGTGCCCGTGGGAGGGTACCTACGGCTTCCGCAGCCGCCTCGTGGAGGTAATGGCGCTCGGCGTGCCCGTTATCACCACGCCGGATGCAGTTTTCGGGATGGATCTGGAGCACGAACGTGGCCTCCTCCTCGCGGAGGACCTGACCGGGCTGATCCAGGAAACCCTTCGCCTCCTCGCCGATTCCGCTTTTGCTTCGCGACAAAGTGCTCTCGCCCGTGAGGAGACGGAGCGGCGCTTCAGCATGGAGAGCACCTATGGTGCGCTCGCGGACTGGCTCCGCGCGTGGTGCCGCCCGCCAGAACCCGTATCCGCGTAGCTCACAAGATGGTCCGACCGAAAAACCTTCTTCATCTCGCGCGGACTGCGCGGACCGGCTTCTTCTCGCGAGACCCTGAGGAGAAGAATCGGAGCCGGTACCTGCTCGCGCGCATCTTCGTGGAGCAGTTCCTGGGCGGCTTCCGGCTGTACAAGCACAGCCACGCTTGGTACCGCGACGAGGAGTACTTCCGCCTCTGGAAGGCCTTCCCAGAGAACAACAACCGCATCCTAGATAAGCAGTTCACCATCCACCAGTTGGCGCGCTCCATCGCTGCGCTGCCTGGAGATACGATGGAGTGCGGCGTCTACCGCGGCGCCGGGAGCTACCTGGTTCTCACCGCAACGGAAGGGCAGGGGAGGACCCACCACCTGTTCGACTCTTTCGAGGGCCTCTCCGCCCCGACCCGGGAAGACACGCCGGCCGATCCATCTGCGCACCAGTACGAGGCGGGTGAACTCAGCATCCCGCTAGAGACGGTCCAGCGCAATCTGGCACCCTTCGCAGACCGCACCCGTTACTACAAAGGGTGGGTCCCAGAGCGCTTCCCAGAGGTCGCCGACCGAGTCTTCGCGTTCTGCTACATCGACGTGGACCTCTACGAGCCCACGCGCGACGCCTTCGAGTTCTTCTACGATCGAATGGTCCCCGGCGGTCTCCTCGTCTGCGACGATTACGGCTTCGTGGACTGTCCCGGCGCGAAGCAAGCCGTGGACGATTTCGTGGCCGACAAGCCCGAGGAGGTGGTCCACCTCACGAGCGGGCAGGGCGTCATCGTTAAACAGGGGCCCAGGACCGTCTCCGCCTCTGCAGCGCCACCAATCCCCTCATCATGACCCAGACCCAGACTCCGGTTCGCGCGGTCGCCGAGGCGGACCGGCCAGCTCTCGCGCGCACGTTCTGCGTCGGCTACATGCACTCGGGGACGACGCTCCTCCTGCGCATCCTCTCCAACCACCCAGACGTGCTCGGCGCCGGGCGTGAGAGCAAGTACTTCATGATGGTCGCCGAGGTGCGTGAGGCCTTCCCAGACCTCTCGCGGTCCAGGCATGCTGAGGACCTCGCGCTCTACCTCGTCGTGTTGCTAGAGGGAACTGCGAAGATCAAGGACTTCGGCTGGAACCCCGGCCGCGTCGTGGACGAGCATTCGTTCTCCGATCACGACCGCGAGCGAGCCCGGCGTCTCGCGCTGGAGGTCCAGGGGCACACGCACGGTGAGGCGTTCCGCATCGTTTTCGATGCCCTCGCGCGAGACGCTGGCAAGAGCCAGTGGCTTGAGAAAACACCCACACACGTCTATCACATCGACAAGATCGTGCGGGCCGTCCCAGAGGCGCGGTTTGTCGAGATCGTGCGGGATCCACGTGATGTGATTGCGTCCAAGAAGACCCGCCGTGAGGCGATCTGGACGTCGGATCGCTACAAAGGGCAAGAACAGTACAAGAGTTGGGAGAAAGCCTACGATCCGATCTGGGACACGATATCGTGGCGAACGGCCATTCAGGCCGGACTGCGCGCCCGAGAAAGGTACGGCTCACGGGTCCACACCATCCGCTATCGGGATCTGGTGCGCGATCCCGAGACCGTCGTGCGTGGTATCTGCGACTTCCTCGACCTCGGCTATGACGCGGGGATGCTGGACCTCGACCATCGCAACTCTGCGGACGCGGGCATCACCCGGACTGGTATTTCGGACGATGCTGTGGGCCGCTGGCAGCGGGTGCTTGGCTCAGGTGAGGTGGCCGCGTGCCAGCTTGTCGGCCGAGAGGCGATGGGGACTCACGGGTTCGAGGTGAAGCCGCAGCCGCTCGGCGCCCGCGTGGCCGTCGCGCGCTACGTGGGCGGGGCAGGGGTAGAGATCTGGCGGCGGCTCTACAGCCGGTGGCGGATGGGCGGCTTCGGCTTCGTGCGAAACGTGCTCCGTGGTTATGTGCACCGGGGACGGCAACTCGTCGGTGGCGGCTCGTGACCGATCTCACCCGCGCTAAGACCCTGGATCCCTCCCGGATGCATGTCGCCTTCGTCTCGCACAAGGTGTGCTGGGCGGTTCCCGGCACACCCGGGACGGTCGCGACGGTCGGTGGCTTTCCGTTCCACGTCCTTGGTGTCGCAGGAGCATTCCGCAAGACGACGCTCGTCGTGCCGGTCCGCAAGGGCCCCTTGCCTGCAGGGGCCTCACGGATCGAGGCGCCCAATCTGACTGTGGCGCCACTAGACGATATCGGGCTGGGGCGGCTCCCGCGCAAGGCTGCGCTTCCCGGCTGGCTCGCAACAAACGGACATCGCTTATGGCATGCGATCGCCGAGGCGGACGCGGTACACGCACCCGTACCTGGAGACATTGGGACGCTAGGCGTGCTGACGGCCCTCGTTCAGCGAAAGCCGCTTTTCGTGCGGCACTGCGGGACGTGGGGAGAGCCCGCCTCGGTGGCAGACAGGGCACTGGATCGGCTCCTCACCAGAATCGCCGGCGGTCGCAACGTGGTCATGGCAACTGGTGGTGGCAACAAGCCGCCCTCCCGCGATAACCCTGAGGTCTCGTGGATCTTCTCCACTACGATCACTGAGGCGAGCCTGGCCGCGTGGCCCACCGCCAAGCCCTGGACGTTCGGCGAGGAACTTCGGCTGGTGTCCGTCGGGCGGCTCACGCCGAAGAAAAACGCAGATGTGTCCATCCGAGCGGTGGCACTTCTCCGCGAGTATTTCCCCGCGATCTCGCTCGACGTGCTGGGTGGCGGGACTGAGCTGGAGCCGCTCCGCGCCCTCGTGCACGAGTTAAACCTAGAGAACGCCGTACGCGTGCAAGGAAACGTCCCGCACGAGAGGGTGCTGGAGATCGTCGGCCGCTCGCACTTGTTCGTCTTCCCGACCGAGGTGAAAGAAGGCTTTCCCAAAGCTGTCATCGAAGCGATGGCTTGCGGCGTGCCTGTCGTCGCAACGGGTGTGTCGGTTCTACCAGACCTCATCGGAACAGAGAACGGGCGCATCCTCGCCGGAACGGCTCCAGACGACATGGCTCACGCCGTCTTGGACCTGACGGCGGACCCCGACCGTCTCGAAGAGATGTCGCGTTCCGCTCGTGAGACCGGGCGCTCCTACACGCTGGAACGATGGCGTGAGACCATCGCGGTGCGCCTCCAAGAGAGCTGGTCCCGGGCGTGAGCGAGGGCCGAATCCGCGTTCTCGTGCTCATCGGCCAGTTGGAATTGGGCGGGAGCGAGCGGCAACTGCTCCTCACGATGAAGCATCTAGACCGTGCGCGGTTCGAGCCGCATGTCGCTGTGCTCAACAGAGGAGCCTCGCATGCACAGCACGAGGTGCTCCGCGAGATGGGTGTGCCTGTCTGGACCGCACCTGAGGGGAAACGAGGTCCGCATCGTCGCCTTGCGTGGCTCTACCCGCTTTGCCGGAGACTCCGTCCACGCGTCCTGCACTCGTGGACGGCGTATACCAATCCCTACGCCGTGATTGCGGGCCGCGCTGCGCGTGTTCCGAGAGTCATCGGCTCGCTCCGAGGGACCGCCTCGGCCCTGCCGTCGGCGGGCTGGCCGGGTCTGCTGGTGGGGGCGTTCTTGCGAGGTGCGGATCGCCTCGTTGTCAACGCAGACGCACTGCGTGAGGAAGCGACCGGGGCGGGCACACCGCCCGGTCGGATCGTCGTGATTCCCAACGGGGTTGAAGTAGATACCGAGGCGCAACCTGCGGACCTTGCGCCCCTCGGTGTCCCGGCAGGGGCACCCGTCGTGCTCCAAATCGGCAACCTGCGCACGGTCAAGAACCACGGGTTGTTCATCCGTGCGATGGCGCGGGTGCGCCGCGAGATGCCCGAGGCCGTCGGCATGATTGTCGGAGGAGAGTCCCCGTCTGAGCCCACCGTTCGTGCCGAGTTAGAAGCTCTAGACGCTGAGATCAATGGTGGGGTCGTGTTTGCGGGATTTCGCCGCGATGTTTCTGCGCTGCTCCGGCGCGCGAATGTGCTCACGCTCACCTCTCACAGTGAAGGAATGCCGAACGTCGTCTTGGAGGCCATGGCCATGGGGGTCCCAGTCGTGGCGGTCCGCGTGGGGGGGGTAGCGGAGTTGGTAGTAGACGGGGTCTCGGGCGAGACCGTCGAGCCGGGTGCCGAGGCAGACCTAGCGGCGGTCATCGCGGCGCTGCTCGCTGACCCAACCCGTGCCTCTAAGATGGGGGAGGTCGGGCGGAAGCGCGCGGCACCTCACGGCGCTGCGCAGCGGGCTGAGCAGTTCGCCACTCTGTACGAAGGGTTTGCATGACGGGTGGCGAGCCGCCCATATCTTTGGACCCGGTGGAAATCCTGCCTCGTCTGGTTCTGCTAGAACGCCTGCTCGTGTCCGAATGAATCCAACGATTGCCCTCGCCCCTGCGCAAAGCGAAACGCGGTTGAGCCAGGCTTGGCTGCTTCTCATCATCGCGCACATTCCGCTGGCGCTTCTTCTTAGCGCCGTCACGCCTCTAGCAACGCTTCACGCATGGGCGACGCTCGGGCTTGGGCTGTATTGGGCTCTGCAGCGCCAGAGTGAGAAGGTGACACTGGCGACGGCTTATCTCATCGGGGCAGAAGTGCTGTGGCGTGCGACGGGTGCAGCCGTGAACTGGGAGTTTGGCAAGTATGCCCTCGTACTGATTTTTGCGGTAGCAATCCTGCGTTCGAGGAAAGGGTCGCCACCGGCGGTTCCGTTCTTTTACTTCGCCCTACTCGTTCCGGGGGCCCTGATGATGATTATGTCTCACCCTTTTGATTATGCAAGACCGAGGGTGAGTGCAAATATATCGGGTCCGATGGCATTATTTCTGGCATCTTGGTTCTTTGTTCGATGTGTTCGATTGGATAGGCGACTATTCGTCCGCATCGGTCTTCTGTGGGTCGCAGCTACGCTCAGCTTGGCGGTTCTCGGAGCGCAGGGATTATCAGCGGCGCTCGGGCAGGGGTTTGAATTCGTGACGGCCTCGAATGATGTGGCTGGAGGATGGACCGGTGCGAACCAGAGCGCGGCCGTGTTCGGCCTCGGGGCGGTCGCGTGCGTGTTTGTTCTCGCGTTGGGGAACCTCTCTCGGCCCGGGAAAGGCATCGTCGGGTTAGTACTCGCCTTTCTGGTCGTGCAGAACGCGCTCACGTTCTCTAGGACTGGCCTCGCACTGACTCTCATCGGTGCCCTTGCGTTCGGCTTCTTCCTCATCCGCGAATCTCGTTACCGGCTCACCCTCTTGTTCTCTGTCATTATTCTTGCAGTGCTGGTTCAAACGGTTATGGTACCAGCGCTCAACAGCCTGACCGGGGGGACCTTCGTGGAGCGTTATACGGACACCGATCTCACGCAACGGGACACCATCATGCTTCTCGATCTCGAGATCTGGTGGGACCACGTGTTCTTCGGGGTCGGGGCAGGCGGGGCACCGAATGTGCGAGAGCGGTATGGGTACCGGGATGCCGCTGCGCATACCGAGTATACCCGTCTCCTGGCGGAGCACGGGATGTTGGGAATGGGGTCCCTGATCCTGTTCCTCGTCATGTGCGCGCAGCCAATCTTTCGGGCGCGTACGCCGGAGGAGAAGGGCGTGGTGCTGGCACTGGTTTTTTGGGCATCAGCCTTCATGATTGTGTCTTCGTTTAGACTGAGCATTCCAGCGTTCCTGATTGGTCTCAGTTGGGCGCAGTTCGCCTTCCACTCCACTGTGGCGCCCCTTACAGACCGCGGCCACGCGTTGATAAAACCGGGACGTCTCCCAGCCGCTCGGCCTCAGCGGCCACCATATGGTCTCCCCGGCTATCCGGCGTCTTGACGCGACGCTCCAACTGGGGCATATGAGCACTTGTAGAGAGCGCTTGGCTGCGCGCCGGCACGCTCTCAAACGCAAGCACAGCAGATCCTTCAACATGGAGCACCAAGGCCAGATACACCGATGCGGATCGCGTACGTAGGAGGCTCCAACAACCACTTTGTGCCGCCGTACGTCCGCGCGATGGTGGAGCGGGGGCACGAGGTCCGGCTGTTCGACCTCGCGGGTGTTCTCGCGAAGCCAGACGCTATCCCGTGCGAGGTGGTGGACGTAGGCGCGAGCGTCCACCCGAAGCAGGGGCGGACAAAGTGGCGCTACGCACTCGCGGCGCGGCATCTTCGGCGCGAGGTGGCGGCGTACCGGCCCGAGGTAGTTCACGCGCACTACGCCTCCAGTGCGGGGATCGTCTGTGCACTGGCGGGCCTCAGGGGCTATCTGCTCTCGCTCCGGGGCAGCGACATCCTCGTGCGGGCCGGATCTCCAGTCTGGCGCGCGGCGCTCGTGCAGGCGCTCGGGCGGAGCTCCCTCGTCCACGCTGTCTCCGACGAGTTGGCCGACGGGGCCCGTGCTCTCGTGCCAGACGCGGACGTGCGCGTGCTCACGCAGGGGCTGGATCTCCGCCAGTTTCCGTTCGCGCCACGCGCGGACTGGGAAGATCCGCCACGGTTGCTCTGCACCCGCACCCTTGGGCCGATCTACTCCAACGAGACCCTAGTCCGGGCCGTGACCATTCTGGCGCAGCGAGGCACGCCAGTCCGCCTGACGCTCGCAGCGGGGGGGCCTGACCGAGCCCGCCTCGGGCAGATCGCCGAGGCAGAGGGAGTGGCGGAGTACATCGCGTTTCTGGACGGCTACGACAACGACGCGCTTCCAGCGCTCATGGCCGCGCACGACGCCTACGTCTCGGCCTCGCTCAGCGACGGAACTAGCATCTCGCTTCTAGAGGCGATGGCCGCCGGACTGTTTCCGATCGTGACGCGGATCGAAAGTAACGAGGCGTGGGTAACCGATGGCGAAACCGCGCAAATGTTTAGTCCTGAGAACCCAGGTGAACTCGCGGGCTCGATTATCGCCTCCGTGACGCTCGGGCCACGCACTCGAGAGGCAGCGCTCCGCTACAACCGGGCCACCGTAGAAACGCGCGGAGACCGGGCGGCCAACATGGACGCGCTCGAAGGCTGGTACGCCGAGGTGCTGCGAGCGATGCCGTCCGGCATGCTCTCGTGAGCCTGTCCTGCACAGGCCGCTCGAGCGGTGCAACAGCCGTAACCTCCCAGCCCTGTCCTTCCCTCTGTCATGTCGTCTCCCGTCCGTATCCGGCCGATTCTCTCCGAGCACCTTGGGGCGGTCGCTGAGGTGCATCGGGCTGCGTTCCCGGAGAGCGCCATCACCCGTGCAGGCCACGAGGCCACGCGCCGTTACTACGAGTGGCTCTTGATTGGCCCGCATCCAGAGAGCCACACGATTGGTGCTTTTCTGGACGAGCGGCTCGTCGGGTTCAATTTTGGGGGGCGCTTTGATGGAGCCCTCTCCGGATACCTCCGGAAGAACCGGCTGTTTCTCGCGAGTCGAATCGCTCTGCGTCCGTGGTTGCTTCTGAATCCGACGTTCCGCGGACGCTTCGCGATGGGTGCTGATGTGCTCCAACGGTTCCGGAGGCGCACAGCTAGTGCACCTGCCTCGGTAAAGGCGTCGGCAGAGCGAGAGGCGGCGCCGTACGGCATCCTTTCCATCGCCGTGGACCCGGCAGTGCAAGGTGCAGGCGTGGGGCAGGCTCTCATGCGCGCCGCCGAGGCTGAGGCTCGCCGCCGTGGGCACGAGCGGATGAAGCTCAGCGTCCACCCAGAGAACACACAGGCCGTTCGGTTCTATGAGCGCGGCGGCTGGCAGCGCGTGGACGAAGACAGTGAGTGGAACGGCCGCATGATCCGCCCTGTTTCTCCTGACGCTACGTGACTCCGACTGTCTCCGTGATCCTACCAATCCGCAACGAGGTGTCGTTCATTGAGCGGGGTCTCGGCGCAGTGCTGGCGCAGGACTACCCGCCGGACAAGGTCGAGGTCCTCGTCGCCGATGGCATGTCCGACGACGGCACACGCGCGATTGTGCGCGAGGTGGCCGCGCGCCACCCGGAGCGCACGATCCGGCTCATCGATAACCCGGCACGGATCGTGCCGACGGCGATGAATCGCGCGCTCGCCGAGGCGGAGGGAGCGGTGATTGTGCGGGTAGATGGTCATGCAGAGATCGCGCCGGACTACGTGCGTCGGAGTGTGGAGGCGCTAGAGGAGACTGGAGCAGCATGTGTCGGCGGTGTCCTGAGGACAGTCGGGGAGACCGGCGTGGCGCGCGCAATCTCGCGAGCGCAGAGCTCGCCGTTCGGCGTTGGCGGCGCGTCGTTCCGCACAGGTGTGGGCGCGGGCTCGTTTGTGGACACGGTCGCCTTCGGGACGTACCGGCGTGAGGTCTTCGACCGCATCGGAGGCTTCGACGAGGAGCTGATCCGTAACCAAGACGACGAGTTGAACTTCCGCCTCACGCAGTCCGGCGGGAAGATCTGGCTGGACCCCAGCGTCCGGTGTGTCTACTTCAGCCGCGCGAGCCTGAGTAAGCTCTGGCGCCAGTACTACCAGTACGGGCTCTACAAGGTGCGCGTAATGCAGAAGCGAGGGGGGCTCGCCTCATGGCGCCATCTCGTCCCCGCGGCATTCGTGCTCGGGCTCGCGCTCTCGGCCGTGCTCGCCCTCATGACGGGGCAGTCACTCTGGCTCCTCGCTGTCGCTGGACCCTATACACTGGCGAACCTTGGAGCCAGTCTCTGGACGGCCCGGGGCGCCTGGAACACGCTTCCTGTCCTCCCGGTTGCGTTCGGCATCCTCCATCTCGGCTACGGGCTGGGATTCCTCGCGGGGCTTTGGCGGTGGCGAGGCCAGTGGAAGGATAAAAAAATCCTGCAGGGCAACTCAGGGCTCGCTAATAAATCGTGCTAAAACGAGAGCGTCATATATCTTGTAGGGTATGCTAGTCCTTCTTGGCTCTGTGCTCCTGACGGTCTCCTTGATCCTTCCGATCCGCAACGAGGCCGCGTACATCCAAAACGGATTGGAGGCGGTCTTAGGACAGGACTACCCCTCAGACAAGGTGGAGGTGATCGTTGTGGATGGGATGTCAGACGATGCCACGCGCGAAATCGTATGCGAGGTCATGGCGTCAAACCCCGATCGCCGGATCCAACTTCTAGACAACCCGGCGCGGGTCGTCCCGCCTGCGCTCAACATCGCGGTGCGTGCGGCTACCGGCGCGATCGTTGCGCGGATGGACGGGCATGCGAAGATGGCTCCAGACTACATCCGCCAGTGCGTTGACGCGATGGAGCGGACAGGGGCAGACGGGGTCGGTGGTGTGATTGAGACAGTGGGGGGCTCGTACGTCGCGAGGGGGATCGCTCGAGCGCAGAGTTCGCTGTTTGGCGTCGGCGGTGCCGGGTTCCGAACGGGCCGTGCCGAGGGCGCCTTCGTCGATACGGTGGCCTTTCCCGCGTACCGGCGTGAGGTGTTCGACCGGATCGGGGGCTTCGATGAGGAGATGCACCTCAATGAGGACGACGAGTTCAACTTCCGGCTCACACAGTCCGGTGGGCGCATCTGGCTCGACCCCGCGATCCGAAGCGAGTACTACAGTCGTGCCAGCCTGAGGAAGCTGTGGCGGCAGTACTACTGGTACGGGCTCTACAGACCACTCCTGATGCAGAAGGGTGGCGGTGTTCCCTCATGGCGGCACCTTGTGCCGGGGGGCTTCGTGCTCGGCCTCGTGCTGTCGGCGGCAGTCGCACTCGCGACAGGGCAACCGCTGTGGCTTCTCGCCGTGGCGGGACCCTACGCGCTCGCCAACCTTGCCGCGAGCCTCTGGACGGCCCGAGGTGCCTGGAGGACGCTCCCACTTCTGCCGGTCGCCTTCTCCATCCTCCACCTTGCGTACGGGCTCGGATTCCTCGTGGGCCTGTGGTGCTGGCGCAAGGGGTGGGGGCGCCGCGAGATGGTCCCTCCGCCCACCTCGGTGAGCACACGGTAGAAGCCGATGGCAAACGTCGCGCTCACGGGAGTCGCCGGGTACGTCGCGCCGAGGCATCTCCGCGCCATCCAAGAGACGGGTCACCGCCTCGTGGCGGCGATGGACCCGCACGACTCGGTGGGTGTGCTGGACGGCTTCTTCCCTGAGGCGGCCTTCTTCACGGGGTTCGAGCGTTTCGACCGGCACCTGGAGAAGCTCCGCCTCGGGCCCGAGGCGGGCCGGGTGGGCCTCCTCGCCGTCTGCTCGCCGAATCACCTCCACGATGCTCACGTCCGCCTGGCGCTCCGCATCGGTGCGGACGCTCTCTGTGAGAAGCCGCTCGTGCTGCATCCGCACAATTTGGACGTACTGGCCGATCTGGAGGCCGAGCGGGGGCGCCGCGTCTACACCGTCCTCCAACTCCGTGTCCATCCAGCGCTCGTGGCGCTACGCGACCGTCTACTCCGCGAGCCCAATCGTCGCCATCGCGCCGAGTTGACCTACGTCACGTCTCGCGGGACGTGGTACCGATACTCATGGAAGGGCGACGCGGACCGGTCGGGAGGGGTGGCGACGAACATCGGGATCCACTTCTTCGACCTGTTGATCTGGCTCTTCGGGCCAGTCCAGCGGAGCGAGGTGCACCTGTCGGAGCCAGGCCGGATGGCCGGGATGCTGGAACTGGAGCGTGCCGACGTGCCGTGGTTCCTGTCCATCGACCCACGCGATCTCCCAGTAGAGGCCACGGGACCCACGTTTCGGTCCATCACCGTGGACGACGAGGCCGTCGAGTTCAGCGGCGGGTTTGACACCCTGCACACCCGAGTCTACGAGCGCGTGTTCGCGGGCCAGGGGTTTGGAATCGAGGACGCCCGGCCGTCCATCGAACTCGCGCATCGCCTCCGAACGGCGCCCGTCGTTCGTCCGACGACCGAGGCACATCCGGCGGTTCTCCGCCTCGGTCGATGAGCGACCGCATCCGAGACCTGCCAGGCGTTCACATCCACGAGAGTGCCTACGTGGATGCCCCCGCGACAATCGGCGAGGGGACCCGCATTTGGCACTTCTGTCATGTGTCTGGTGGGGCGAGGATCGGCCGGGACTGCGTGCTCGGCCAGAACGTGTTTGTGGACAGCGGAGCCGTCATCGGCACCGGGGTCAAGATCCAGAACAACGTCTCGGTCTATGCGGGGTGCGTGATCGAAGATGACGTGTTCCTCGGGCCAAGCTGCGTCCTCACGAACGTGGCCAACCCTCGCAGCCAAGTCAACCGTCGGTCGCTCTACGAGACGACCCACATCCACCGAGGCGCGACGGTCGGCGCGAACGCCACGGTCGTGTGCGGCGTCACGCTCGGGCGGTATTGCTTCGTGGGAGCGGGAGCCGTGGTCACGCGCGACGTGCCGGACTATGCGCGGGTGCTCGGCACGCCTGCCCGACGCTACGGGTGGGTGAGCCGCCACGGCCATCCCCTCCGCGAGGCCACCGAGGCGGGGGTGTTCGTGTGTCCAGAGTCGGGCCTTCGGTATCAAGAGACCGACGGCCGTCTCCGCTGTCTCGACCTGGACGAGGACACGCCACTGCCCGAGGCCCTGCGCGTCGGCACGCGCTCGTATCGCGAGTTCAGGGCGGAGTAGGCGTCGTACGGGAAGGCACGGTGAACATGAGGGTACCCGCCTCGGTGCGGGGGCGGCAGACCGAGCGCATCGTCTACCTTCAGTGCACATGCTCTACACCATCCGGCGATGGCCGACGAGACCCCGCACGACCCGATTCCTCTCCTCGATCTGACTCCCGAGGTGGAGGCGCTCGGGGAGGAGATCCACGCGGCCATTCAGGAGGTGCTTCGGTCGGGCCGTTTCATTCTCGGGCCGATCGTCGCGGCGTTCGAGGAGGAGGTGGCGGCGTTTCTCGGCACACGGCACGCCATCGGCGTCAACTCCGGGACCGACGCACTCCTGATCGCGCTGCGGGCGCTCGGGATCGGCGAAGGAGACGAGGTCATCACGACGCCGTTCACGTTCTTCGCCACCGCCGAGGCCATCGGTCAAACGGGCGCACGACCTGTTTTCGTGGACGTGGACCCGGTCACGTTCAATCTCGATCCGGCCCAGGTCGAATCGGCGGTTACTGCCAGGACGCGGGCCATTCTGCCCGTTCACCTTTACGGACGCCCCGCCGCGATGGCATCACTCCTGGAGGTCGCCGAGCGGAACGGCATCGCGGTAGTGGAGGACTGCGCCCAGTCGTTCGGCGCGACGGTTGGCGGTCGGCAGACCGGCACGCTCGGCCGCCTCGGTGCGTACTCCTTCTTCCCGTCCAAAAACCTCGGGGCCTACGGTGACGGTGGCCTCGTCGCGACCGACGACGACGCCCTCGCAGACGCCACCCGAATGCTCCGCACGCACGGCGCGAGGCGGAAGTACCACAACGAAACCCTCGGCTACAACTCCCGCCTCGATGCTCTCCAGGCGGCCATCCTGCGGGTCAAGCTCCCGCACGTGCCCGCGTACAATCACGCTCGGCGCGAGGTGGCACGCTGCTACACCGAGGCGCTCAGAGACGCAGACGGGCTGATCGTGCCCGAGATCACCGAGGGGCACGTCTTCCACCAGTACACCCTTCGCGTGCTGGACGGCCGCCGTGACGTGTTCCGAAACGCGTTGAGTGAGCGAGGCATCCAGACGATGGTGTACTACCCGGTGCCCTGTCATCAACTGCCGCTCTACGCCGGGCAGAGCGCGTCGCTGCCGGTCGCGGAGGCCCTCAGCCGTGAGGTACTCAGTCTGCCCATCGGGCCGCATCTGGCCTCCGAGACACAGGACCGCGTGATCGAGGCGGTCCGAGAGGCCTGTGCCGAAGCCGACCGCGTCTTCGCTCGTTGATCGTTCGGCGCTAACGCCTGCGTCTGTACCTTTCGAACCAACTGATGTGACGCCCTCTAGCCATGCGCTCCTCGTTCCTGCCTTTCGCTCTCCCCGACATTGACCAGACGGAAATCGACGCCGTCACGGAAGTCGTCTCGTCGGGCTGGCTCACGACTGGAAAAAAGACCCGCGAGTTCGAGGCGGCCTTTGCCGAGACGGTCGGCGCTAAGCACGCCGTCGCGCTCAATTCCTGCACGGCAGCCATGCACCTCGGCCTGGAGGCCATGGGCCTCCAGCGCGGCGACGAGGTCATCACGACGCCCTACACATTCGCGGCGACGGCTGAGGTCATCCGCTACTTCGATGCGCGCCCGGTGCTCGTGGACGTGGACCCCGAGACAATGAACATCCGTGCCGACCTCATCGAGGCGGCCATCACGGAGCGCACGAAGGCCATCATTCCCGTTCACGTCGCGGGCCTTCCAGCGGACATTGACGAGATCCACGAGATCGGGTGCCGGAACGGGCTCCTCGTGATGGAGGACGCGGCCCACGCGTTCCCTTCGGACTACAAAGGGCGTCCCATCGGGAGTCTGAGCGCGTTCACCTGCTTCTCGTTCTACGCCACCAAGACCATCACCACAGGCGAGGGCGGGATGGTGACCACCAACAACGAGGAGTGGGCCAACCGGATGCGCGTGATGGCGCTCCACGGCATCAGCAAGGACGCCTGGAAGCGGTACACAGCCGAGGGCTCCTGGTTCTACGAGGTCGTCGCGCCCGGGTACAAGTACAACCTCACGGACATCGCCTCGGCGATGGGTCTCGCTCAGCTCGCGAAGGCCGAGACCATGGCGGCCCGCCGCGAGGCCATCGCACGGCGCTACCACGAGGCGTTCGGCACCGAGGCGGCGCTCCAGATCCCCGCCGACCGCGACGACCGTCGGCACGCGTGGCACCTGTACCCGCTCCGCCTGCACCTGGATCATCTCTCCATCGACCGAGCGGCGTTCATCGAAGAGCTGAAGGCACTGAACATCGGCACGAGCGTCCACTTCATCCCGCTCCACCTCCACCCGTACTACCGCGAGACGTACGGGTACGTCCCGGAGGACTTCCCCGTGGCCTACGGGCAGTACCTCCGCGAGGTCTCGCTCCCGATCTACTCCAAGATGTCGGACGACGACGTGGAGGACGTGATCGAGGCGGTCCTGGATGTGGTGGAGCGGCATCGTGCCACCACCGGATCGGTCCGCCTCGGTACCGAGGTGGGGGAGGTGGCGGTCGCCTCCTAGCCAGATGCGGGTCGCGTGGGTGGGCTTCCACCGCGAGGGTATCCCGGCTCTTCGCGGCGTGCTGGAGGCTGGACATGACGTCGTGGGCGTGCTCACGCTGACGGCCGAGCAGGCCGGGAAGCGGAGCGCGAGCGCGGATTACAGCGCCCTCTGCGACGCGCACAACGTCCCGCTCCATCCCATCCGGCACGTCAATGATCCCGGGTCCCTCGCGCTCCTCCGCGAGATGGCCCCGGACGTCCTCTTCGTCATCGGGTGGAGCCAGATCCTCGCCCCCGAGGTGCTCGCCGTCCCTTCCATCGGGACCGTGGGCGCGCACGCATCCATGCTGCCGCACAACCGAGGCAGCGCGCCCATCAACTGGGCCCTCATCCGAGGCGAGACCGAGGCGGGCAACTCGCTGATGTGGCTCGCCCCCGGCGTGGACACCGGCGACCTCATTGACCAGATGGCGTTCCCCATCACGCCCTACGACACCTGCGCGACGCTCTACGACCATGTCGCGGAGACCAACCGGGCGATGATCCTCCGGTTGCTGGATCGGCTCGCAAAGGGGGAGCGACCGGGTCGGCCCCAGGACCACACCGACGAGCCGCTGCTGCCCCGTCGCCGTCCGGCCGACGGCCTCGTGGACTGGAGCCAGCCTGCCCCGCAGGTCTACGATTTCATCCGGGCCCTCACGCGGCCCTACCCCGGTGCGTTCTCCCACCTCGGTGGTCAGACCTACCAGATCTGGAAGGCAGCCCTTCTGCCGTCTGCGATGGCTGCCTCGGGCGTGCCTGGGGAGGTGCTCGGGCCCGTCGTCTCGCCAGATCCCGCCGCGTGCGGAATCGCCGTGGCCTGTGGCACGGGCGCCGTGGTGCTTCTCGAACTCGAAGATGCAGACCGCGCCCCCCTCGCTGGACCAGACCTAAGCGAGCAGCCGTGGACCTCCCTCACCTGGACTCCTCCGCCCCTACCGGATGCCTGACTCCATTCTCGTCATCGCCGCCCACCCCGACGACGAACTCCTCGGGTGCGGTGGCACCGTCGCCCGACACACCCAGCGCGGTGACACCGTCACGAGCGTCATCGTCTGTGAGGGCGAGTCCCTGCGCTACGGCGAGGATGGGGTCGGCCAACGCGGACACATCCAGAAGGCGGCGGAGACCCTCGGCGTGGCCGACGTGCGCCTCCTCGGCTTCCCGGACCAGAAGCTCGATCAGTACACGCTGACCGACATCATCACGCCGCTCGAAGCGGTCGTACGGGAGGTACGCCCTCGGATCGTCTACACTCAGTATGGGGGCGACATCAACCGCGATCACCAGTTGCTCTTTCAGGCCGTTCTCGTCGCGACGCGCCCTACGGAGCCGTTCATCGAGGCGGTCTACGCGTTCGACACCGCGAGCAGTACCGAGTGGGCCTATCCCCGATCGTTCGTACCGGACACGTGGTCTGACATCGCAGAGACGCTCCAGACCAAACTGGACGCGATGGCGTGCTACGAGAGCGAGATGCGTGACTATCCGCACCCCCGGTCATTGGAGGCGCTCGCGAACCGCGCGAAGGCATGGGGCAATCAGGTCTGCCTGGATGCTGCGGAGCCATTCATGACCGTCCGGCGGGTGCTCCGCTACGGGAACGACTCGAATCCGTGAAGCGAGCGTTTGACCTGCTTGCGTCCTCTGCTGCGCTCCTCGTTCTCTCGCCCGTTCTCCTGATCGCGGCGTCGGGAATCAAGGCGAGCAGCCCCGGTCCGGTGCTTTACCGTGCCCATCGGATGGGCCGAGGCGGCGTTCCATTCACGATGTACAAGCTGCGGACGATGCACGTCGCGCAGCCCGGTGCCTCTGCCATCACCGCGCACGGTGACCCTCGGGTGTTCCGCCTCGGAAAGCTGCTCCGCACCCTCAAGCTGGACGAACTGCCTCAACTCATCAACGTGCTCCGAGGCGAGATGAGCGTCGTTGGGCCGAGGCCCGAGGCGGTCGGCATCGTGGAGCAACACTTCGGCCCACTCGATCGGAAGATGCTGGAGGCCCGGCCCGGCCTCGCGAGCCCTGGCAGCATCTACAACTACACCCACGGGGAGAAGTTGATCGGGGTGGAGGATCCCGAGGGGGATTATCTCCAGCACCTCATGCCCATCAAGAACGCCCTCGACGTGGTGTACGCCCAGCGAGCGTCCTTCTGGTACGACCTTCGGATCATCGCGAGGACCTGCGGCGTGATTGCCAGTGTGGCTGTCGGGCGAGATGCCTTCCCGAACCCTCCAGAGATGGAACACGCACGACGCCTCGTCGCAGCGAATCGTCAGGAACATGGAGGTTCCCCAGCGCGAGTGGACGATCGTGCAGGAGCATGATCGATTGAGGCTGGGCTTCTCGTACCTAGTGAGGACACGGGGGTGGTTTGTGAGCCCCGTTCCAGGCGACCAGATCACGGGCCTTCACTGAACCTTGCCCTCCGCGTCGTAGCTTTCCACGGATGCCCCTCTCATCCCCCGCATGAAGCGCGTCACCGCGATCAAGTTCCTCTCAGACCTCTTGGTCTGGGGTGCACTCGCCCCCATCGCGTTTGCGCTCCGCCTGGAGGGAGACATCATGGGGTACGGGGTGCCCCTGGTGGTGTACACGAGTGTCGCGCTGGTCGTCAAGGTGATCGCGCTATGGGCTTCTGGGTTGCACTTCCGGCCCTGGCGCTGGGTAAGCGTCCGCGATGTAGGGCGGCTCCTCGTGACCGTTGCAGCCGTCACGCTGATTCTCTGGGTGGTGGTCCTGATCGCGTACGAGCAGACGAGTGTGCCTCGAAGCGTACCGCTGATCGAGTCGGCCCTGGCGGTGTTGGCGCTCAGCGGCCTCCGAATGGCGAGCCGATTGCGAAACGAGCGAGCCCGCCGTCCCAAAAGCGATGGTCGCCGGGTACTCGTAGCAGGGGCTGGTGAGGCGGCAATGTCCGTGGTCCGCGAGTTGCTGCGGTATCCCGAGAAGGGAATCAATCCCGTCGCGTTCCTCGACGACAAGGAGTGGAAGTGGAAGCAACTCCACCTCGGGCGCCCAGTGGTGGGGCCGTTGGTTGTGCTGGAAGACGCGGTTGCAGAGCACGACATCGACGAGGTGCTGATCGCGATGCCGTCGGCACCCGGCTCGGTGATCCGAGGCGTAGTGGAGGCGGCGCAGCGCGCAGGCGTCCCGAGTCGGACGGTGCCGTCCATCTCCGAGTTGGCGTCGGGCGACGTGGAGATCCTCCAGTTCCGCGAGATCGACCTGGAGGATCTGCTCCGTCGCGAGACAGTGGAGATCGATGCCGCGCCTGTGCGGGACTACGTCGCGGGGCGCCGCGTGCTCGTGACGGGGGCAGGCGGGTCCATCGGGTCGGAGATCGTGCGGCAGATCGCGACGTTCAGGCCCGCGAGCCTCACGCTGGTGGGGCGTGGTGAGAACAGCGTGTTCCTGATCGACCGGGAACTGGGGCGTCGGTGGTCGGACGTTGATCGCGAAGCCGTCATCTGTGACGTGCGGGACCGGCGGTCGCTCCGGGCCGTCTTCGAGCGGGTCCAGCCCGAGGTCGTCTTCCACGCGGCGGCACACAAGCACGTCCCGCTGATGGAGGCCAACCCGGAGCAGGCCATTCTCAACAACGTGGTCGGGACTCGGAACGTAGCGGAGCTCTCCGCCGAGTTCGGGGTCCGTCGTCTCGTGAACGTCTCGACGGACAAGGCGGTCAACCCGACAAACGTCATGGGCGCCTCGAAGCGAGTGGCGGAGCACGTGGTGTCGGCTGCGAGCGAAGGCAATGACTGTGTCATGGCCTCGGTGCGATTCGGCAACGTGCTTGGCAGCCGGGGCAGCGTGGTGCCTCTGTTCCGCGAGCAGATCAAGCGGGGAGGACCCGTCACGGTCACGCATCCGGACATGGTCCGCTACTTCATGACCATCCCCGAGGCGGCCCAGCTTGTTCTCCAGGCGGGTGCCCTCGAAGAAGATGGACGCGTGTACGTGCTCGACATGGGCAAGCCTGTCAAGATCGCCGACCTCGCGCGGGATCTCATCCGGCTCTCGGGCCTGGAGCCAGGCGTCGACATCGAGATCACCTACACGGGCGCGCGCCCGGGAGAGAAGCTTTACGAGGAACTGCTCCTCGCCGAAGAGGGGACGGAGCCGTCCCCGCATGAGAAGATCTTTGTCGCCCGGAAGGTGGCTCCGGCGCCGGACTTCGCCGCAGCCCTCGATGCGCTCATCAAGGCTGCGGAGGTCGGCGATGGCGCACGGATCCGGATGGCGCTCCAACGAGCCGTCCCGACGTACCACCCCGAGGCGGCGGCTCCCATCGGGAGCGGGCGCGGGGATGGCGCGATGACCCCGCCCGC
>JBCCPW010000001.1:0-37985 GCA_039024735.1 Bacteroidota bacterium | reverse complement strand
TCACTGGCGCGCTCCACGGCATTCGAGAAGAGCGACATCTCGGTCGCGAGACGCTCCATGCGCTCGCGGAACGCTGTCAGGTCCGCAGGCGATGCGGAGCGGAGAGCGCCGTCGCGTAGCGGCACTATATCGAAGGAGACCGGCACCGAGAGCGTCTGCGTCTCTCCGGCCGCGATGCGCACGAGCGTGGCCGAGTACGTGCCCGGTTCGGCCTCAAAGCCACTCACGCGGCTGTTCTCGCCCGGCGTGATCGGTCCGAGCGCGTCTCGCTCGAGATCCCACGCGACCCGATGCAAGCCCTTCGAGTTTCGGCCTTGGACCCGCGCAATCACATCGCCCTCGGCGGTCCGGATGTGCAACTCGACGCGGTCGGCTTCCTCGTTGCGCTCGGCATCCAGGGCGTCCCAGCCGGGGAACGGCACGTCCTCGCCGTCCTCGATCTCGCCCTCCGCCTTCTTGCGCTGGGCTTCGAGGCTCTGGAAGCCGTCGCGGAGGTAGTACGTGAAGACGGCCCCGTACTCGGGGTTGGGAGCCCGGTACTCGTCATCGCCAACCGACCCGTTGCTGGCCCGGCGATAGTTGAAGCGCTTGGCGTCGCGCAGGCCGAAGAGATGCCCTTCGCTCGCCAGGACATCGTCGGTCATCTCGCGCAGCGGGCTGTAATCATCGAGGATGAGGAAGCCGCGCCCGAACGTTCCCGCTACCAGGTCATTCTCGCGGCGCTGGATGACGATGTCGCGCACGCCGATGGTCGGCATGTCCCCGCCGAGTTCGATCCACTCGCCGCCTCGGTCGGGCGAGAAGTACACGCCGAACTCGGTAGCCGCGAAGAGCAGGTCAGGCTGCACGTGGTCCTGGACGAGACGCCACACCAGCGTGCGCTCGGGGATGCCCTCGGTCGCCATCTCCCATGAACGGCCGCGATCCGTGCTCTTGACGAGGTACGGGGCGAAGTCGCCGTACTTGTGGTTGTCGAGCGCAGCGTAGACCGTGTTGGCGTCGTGCAGATCAGCGTAGACGTGGTTGACAAAGGCGGTCGCAGGCACGCCGCGGATCGAGCCAACTTCGATGGCGCGCCACGAGCCGCCACCGTCCTCGGTGACCTGCAGCAAGCCGTCGTCTGTTCCTGCGTAGATCAGGTTGGCGTCCTGAGCCGACACGTCCACCGAAGTGATCGTGTTGTAGACCGACATCGCGTAGATGTCCCACGCGTTGTCGATCGACTGGATGCGGCCCATGATCGGGAGTTCGAAGCGTTCCTGATTGCGCGTCAGGTCGCCCGAGATGGCCGTCCAGCTGTCGCCACGGTTGGTCGACATCCACACCCGCTGCGAGGCGAAGTAGAGCGTCGCAGGGTCGTGCGGGCTGACGAGGATCGGGGCGTCCCAGTTGAAGCGCTCGGGGCCTTCGCCCGGTCCGGGCTGCGGCACGATGTACGTCGCCTCGCCGGTGACCTGATCGATCCGGTGCAGGTTGCCCTGTTGGGACTGAGCGTAGGTGATGTCCGGGTTGCCCGGCTCGGTGGCCGACTGGTGGCCGTCGCCACCGAGTGTGATGAACCAGTCGCCGTTGCCTGCCCCCTCGCGCGTGTCTGTGGCCGAGGGGCCGCCGTGCGAGTTGTTGTCCTGGGTGCCGCCGTAGATGTTGTAGAAGGGAGCCGCATCGTCCACGGCGACCTTGTAGTACTGGATGACGGGGAGGTTGTCGATGTACCGCCAACTGTTGCCGCCATCGACCGACTCGTAGATGCCGCCGTCCGTCCCAGCGAGGAGGTAGTCGGGATCGGTCGGGTGGAAGGCGAGCGCGTGGTTGTCGACGTGCTTGTTTCTGGTGTTCTGGATAAAGAAGGTCTCGCCGTGGTCATTGGACTGCTGCACGCGCACGTCCATCAGGTAGATGCGGCCCTCGTGATGCGGCGAGGCGTACAGTTCCTGGTAGTAGTGCGGGCCGGTCCCTCCGGCGACCGCGTCCGAGGCTTTGGTCCATCGCGCGCCTCGGTCTCGGGTCACCCAGATGCCACCGCTGCGCTGGTCCGTCTCAATGGCCGCGTAGACGATATCCGGGTTCTGATGGGAGATGGCGAGGCCGATCTTGCCCATGTTGCTCGAGGGCAGCCCGCGTGTCAGTTCCGTCCACGTCCGGCCGCCGTCGGTGCTCTTGTGGATGCCGGTTCCGGGGCCACCGCCCATGTAGGCCGCGACGGTTCGATGGCGGTCCCACGTGGCGGCGTACATCACGTCGGGGTCACGCGGGTCCACGACGATGTCCGTCGCACCGGTCCACTCATCGTCGCCGAGCACCTGGGACCACGTCTCGCCGCCGTCTTCCGTGCGGTAGAGGCCGCGTTCGCCGCCGCTGCTCCACATCGGGCCCTGCGCCGCGACAAGCACCACGTCGGAATCGTCGGGATGGATCCAGATGGTGGAAAGGCGTTCGCTCTCTTTGAGGCCGCGGTTTTCCCACGTCCGGCCGCCGTCGGACGAGCGGTAGATGCCGTCGCCGTAGGCTGCGTGCCGTCCGCCGACGTTCTCGCCGGTCCCCACCCAGATGATGTTCGGGTTCTGCGGATCGATCGCGATGGACCCAGTCGAGTAGGACGACTGTCCGTCGAAGAGGGAGGTCCAGGTGGTGCCGCTGTTCGAGGTCATCCACACGCCACCGCTGCCGACGGCGACGTACCACGTTTGCGGGTCGTGCGGGTGAATCGCGATGTCGGCGATGCGGCCTGACGTGAAGGCCGGTCCGATGCCTCGCCACGAGAGGGCGTTGTAGCTCAAGTCCGCCACAGTGAGCGGGTCCTCCTGGGCACTGGCAGGCACCACCAGCACGAGCGAGAGGAGGAGGGAGAGCAGTAGGGAGCGCATAGGGAGAGCGGGTGAAGGTGCCGGAACATATGTAGGCGGGAGCCACTCGGGTAGAGGCCCCATGCCGACTCCAAACGAACCCCGGCCGCGTCGCAACGGGAACGGATGAGACCCCTCCCCGACCGGCCAGGCCCGACGCTCACCAGCCCAGTCGCCCCGCCTCGGTGCCGATTCCACTGTTCCCTGGGCAGCAGGGGACCGAGGCGGTACCCTCGCGATCTGCTGCCACAGGAGCTCACCGTCAGCAGGAGCCCACCGTCTTCCTCGTCGCCTCGTGGCGGACGATTCTAGAGAACGCCGATCAAGATCAAGACACCCCCGATCCCGCCCCCCAGATACAGAAAACCGGCCCAGGACGGGAGCCTGGACCGGTTTTCGGAATTCGCAGCGGAGAGGGGGGGATTCGAACCCCCGGTACCCCGTGAAGGGCACGCCGCTTTAGCAAAGCGGTGGTTTCAGCCACTCACCCACCTCTCCGTGGGGCCGCGAATCTAGGGTGCGCGCGAGCCCCGGGGCAACCGCTCGGCCGCTCGTCACGGAGAGTTCCACATCGCCCGCCTCGGTGGTTTGGCATCGGCACCGAGGAGGACGGTCGGCAGAACCGAGGCGGCCTGTGTTCTCCGGGCGCCTGGAACGCCGGGCGTTCGCGGGACCTTCTCGGCGCGGTGTCGATACGAAAGGAGAGCCCGCGTCCCGACCCCATGCGTCCTCTCTTCCTTCTCCTGGTGCTTCCCATCGCGCTACTGGCGATTCGCGCCGACCCCATGGACGATCCCAAACCCTCCCCTGACCTCACCGCCGAGGAGGTCATCCGCCTCCAGGTAGAAGCGTTGCAAGCCAACAACGAGGATGACGCAGGCATCGCGACCGCCTTCCGCTTCGCGTCACCCGACAACCGCGCGGCGACCGGGCCGCTGGAGCGGTTCACGGCGATGGTCAAGGGCCCGGCCTACCGGGACATGCTCGGCTTCGAGCGCGCGATGTACAGCGACATCCGGATCCAGGGAGACGAAGCGGCCCAGCGCGTCACGCTCGTTCAGTCCGACGGACGGCGCGTGGCGTACGTCTTCGGCCTCTCCCGCCAGCGCGGGGGCGAGTACGACGGGTGCTGGATGACAGACGCCGTCATCCGTCAGGAGGCCCCGCCGCCGGGGCGAAACGGACAGCGCCGCGTCTGACCCCTCTCACACGCCCGCCTCGGTGCATCCCGGTTGGCCGAAAGTGACACTGCCTGTGCCACAAGCGAGCGGCGCCCACTGACCACCGAGACGGGACAGCGGTCGGCCGTCTCGGTGCGCCGGGATTCTTCGAGCCCGGTCACATTCCAGAACCAGGCCGTGCGGTTTTTTTCGCAGACCGTGTAACCTCCCCGAGGCGGAGACCGTCCGGGACGCACCCCCTTGTTCTGCCACCATGCGCTCTCGCCTCCTCTCGCTCCTCGCGATCCCCCTCCTCCTCGCCGTCGCGGCGCCCGTGGTGTCCGCCTCGGTGCCCCCTCCTTTCGCGACGGCGGCTTCGACCGATGTCCTCTTCGATGAGATCTTCCGCGTCCGGGCGGGCGGCGAACTCCGGCTCGACCTCGGCAACGAGAACGTGACGATCCGCACCACCCGTGGCGACCGCGCTCGCGTGACCGTGGAAGGCCGCGGGCGCGATGCCGAGCGCGAGTTCGAGCGCCGCCGCTTCTCCGCCCAGGCCTCTGGCTCCGACCTCATCGTCCGCACCCGCCCGCCTCGGCGCTGGGGCCGCTGGACCCGCACCGAGGCCTCGTTCACGGTCACCCTCGAGATCCCGCGCGAGTACTCCGTTTCTCTCGACACGGGCGCAGGCGACATCCAACTCGCGTCCATCACCGGCGACGCACGCATCGACACCGGCTCCGGCGACGTGTCGCTGGAGAACGTGACCGGCGACACCATCCTGATCGACACCGGCTCGGGCGATGTGGAGGCCGGACGCCTTCGCGGCGATGTCCGCATCGACACCGGCTCCGGTGATGTTGAGATCGGGATCGTGGAGGGCGGCACCGTCTCGGTGGACACCGGCTCCGGCGACGTAGACCTCGCGCTGGCGGACACCGGCCGGGCGGTCTTCGACACCGGCTCCGGCAGCGTCACCCTCCGCCTCGACGACCGTGACGGCTTCGACGTGAACCTCGACGGCGGCTCGGTCCGCATCGACGACGACCTGGACTTTGCCGGTCAGGAGGAGCGCCGCGAGGCCCGGGGCCGACTGAGCGGCGGCGGCGCGACGATCCGCGTCGGCACCGGCAGCGGCGCCATCCGCCTCCTCGCGCTCTGACGCCTCCCGCCTCGGTGCGTCCTCGCGAAGGCACCGAGGCGGAGCGCCCCGAGGCGGACCGTCACGCCACCTTCTTTCGGCGCGTCATCAGCACGACGGCCGTGACGACCGCCACCGCCGCGAGGACCACGCGCCCGTTGAGCGGCTCGTCCGCGAGCCACCAGCCGAGGATCACCGCCACCACCGGGTTGACGTAGGCGTACGTCGAGACCTTCGCGGGCGTGGACACGCCCAGCAGCCAGACGTAGGCGCTGTACGCGATCAGCGACCCGAACACGATCAGGTACGCGAGCGAGAGCATGGACCGGAGCGAGGCCTCGTCCAGCACCGGACGCTCACCGAGGAGGCCCCCGAGGGCGATCAGCAGCACGCCCCCCACGAGCATCTGCATCGCGACGTTGAGCAGCGTGTCAGGCGCCGTCTCGGCCCCGCGCTGGTACACCGAGCCCGCCGACCAGCTCATCGTCGCGCCCAGCACCGTCACCGCACCGAGGAGGTCCACAGGCTCGCTGCCCAACTCCGACGGTCCGATCAGCACCGCCACCCCGGCCAGCCCGAGGGCGACCCCGAGTGCCACCGAGGCGGTCGGCCGCACGCGCTGCCGCGTGGCGTCGATGAGAACCATCCACATCGGGAGCGTCGCGACGAGGAGCGCCGCGATGCCCGACGGGATCCGCTGGATGGCCCAGGTGGTCGCGCCGATGCCGCCCACCAGGAGAAGCGTCCCTACGATGGCGGCGGTCCGCCAGTGCGCCCGCCTCGGTGCCTCCGCGCCCCGGAGCCGAACGATGGCGTACAGCACGAGGCCCGCGATGGCGAACCGCGACCCGGCCATCGTGAACGGCGGGAGCGTCTCGATGGCGAAGCGGATCGCGAGGTACGTGGAGCCCCAGACGAGGTAGACGATGCCGAAGGCGGCCAGCACGGCGGCCATCGGCGGCGACGGACGGGTCATCGGTTGGAGGGGGGAAAACGAGAGGCACGCCCAACCTCCGGCCCAAAGTGGCTATCATCCAGATCCATTCTGGACTTTCTGACCAGACCACTTATGCCCCGCACCGCACCGCCCGCGCTGGACCTGCCGCTCGCGCCTGCTCCCGGCCCTGCCCCCACCTACGAGCGCCTCGCGACCCGCCTTCGCGACCTCGTCCTGACCGGCCACCTCGCCTCGGGCCTCCGGCTACCCGCCTCGCGCGTGCTCGCCCGCGACGTGGGCGTCTCCCGCACGACGGTCGAAGAAGCCTACGCCCGGCTGCTGGACGAAGGCTTCATCACGCGGCGCCAGGGCTCGGGCACCTACGTCGCCGACATCGACCTGGAGCGCCCGATGCCCCTGCCCGCCTCGGTGGTCACGGCAGCGCCCCATCTCCCTCGCGTCTCGGACTGGGCACAGCAGTGGGTCGCCCCCGCCGATGCCCCCTGGGTGCTCTGCACGAGCCCCTGCCGCGCCGACGAGCAAGCGATCCCCATCGACGACTGGCGGCGGACCACGGCTCGCGTCCTCCGCGAGCACGGCGATGCCCTCCTCGCGCCGCCCCCGCCCGCCGGGCTCCCGGTGCTCCGCCGCGCCATCGCGGACCACCTCGCCTCGTTCCGGGGACTCACCTGCACGCCCCATCAGGTCATCGTCACGACCGGGACGCAGCAGGCGATGGCCGTTCTCGGTCGCGTGGTGCTGGATGCGGGCGATGCCGTCTGGATGGAAGAGCCCGGCTACGTCTTCGCGCGGGCCGCCTTCGAGAGCATCGGCGCTCGGGTCGTCTCGGTCCCGGTGGACGACGAGGGCCTGGACGTGGAGGCGGGCACCCGCCTCGCGCCCGATGCCCGGCTCGCCTACGCTACACCGTCGCACCAATTCCCCCTCGGTGCCGTGATGAGCGTGGACCGGCGCCTCGCGCTCCTCCGCTGGGCCGAGGCGGCCGACGCGTGGATCGTGGAGGACGACTACGACAGCGAGTACCGCCACGCCGGGCGCCCCCTCGCGCCTCTTCAGAGCATCGACGCCTCGGGGCGCGTGCTCTACGTCGGCACGTTCAACAAATCGCTGTTCCCGGGCCTCCGGGTGGGCTACGCCATCGTGCCCGAGGCGCTGGTCGGGCCGCTCGCCCAGGCCGTGCGCCTCCTCGGGGGCGGCCCGCCGATGATCGCGCAGGCGACGGTCGCGGCGTTCGTCGCGGACGGCATGCTGGCCTCCCACCTGCGCCGCACGCGACGCCTCTACCGTCACCGCTGCGACGCCCTCGTGCAAGCGGTGACCGACGCGGCCATCCCCGGCGTGACCCTCGGGCCGACGGAAGCCGGGCTCCACGTCTGCCTCTGGCTCCCCCCCGGCGTGGACGACACCGAGGCGGCCGGGGTCGTCTCGGGCGAGGGCATCGGCGCGACGGCGCTCTCGACGCACACGGCGGACATGGAAACACTCCGCGACCGAGGCGGGATCGTGCTGGGCTACGGCCGCGCGGAGCCGCCTGCGCTGCGGGCCGCGGTGGATCGCCTCGCGACGTTCTGCGCGGAGCGCGCGACGTGACCCCGCCTCGGTGTGCCCACCGAGGCGGGCGGGCTCTACACCCGTCCCGTCTCGTGCGCCCAGATCGCCAGTTCCACCCGGTTGCGCGCCTCCAGCTTCCACATGAGGCTTGAGAGGTGGGTCTTCACCGTGCTCAGGCTAACAAAGAGCGCGTCGGCCACCTCGGCGTTCGTCAGCCCCTTCGCCACCGCGACGAGCACCTCCTCCTCCCGGTCGGTGAGCGGCTGAGCCGGCTCCCGGACGCTCGGCGTCACCGAGGCGGCGAACGTCTCGATCAACCGACCCGTCACGCTCGGCGCGATGAGGGCGTCTCCCGCAGCAGCCGCGCGGATGGCCTGCGCCAGCAACTCAGGGCCTGCGTCCTTGAGCAGGAAGCCGCGTGCGCCCGCCTTGAGCGCGCCGTACACGTACTCGTCGAGGTCGAACGTGGTCACCACCACGACAGCCATCGGCTCCTCCACGTCGGCCCCCGCGAGGCGGCGCGTCGCCTCGATGCCATCGAGGATGGGCATTCGGATGTCGAGGAGGCACACGTCGGGACGGAGCCTCTGCGCGAGGCGGACGGCTTCCTCCCCGTTCGCGGCTTGCGCCACCACCTCGATGCCCTCCTGCGCTCCTAGGAGCAGCGCGAGTCCAGACCGGACGAGGTCCTGATCGTCGGCGATGAGAACGCGGATCATCGGGCGTGCCGAGGCAGCACCGCGGTCACCCGCCACCCGCCCTCGGGCGCAGGCCCCGCCGAGAGGGTCCCTCCAAGGAGTTGGGCGCGTTCTTCCATCCCGATGAGGCCGAAGCCGGGCGTGCCGGAGCGGACCGAGGTGCCGTCGTCGGAGACCACAAGTGCCACCTCGGTGTCCCCCGCAGCCGAGAGGGAGACGGTGATCCGTTGGGCGTGGCGCGCATGCCGATGGGCGTTCGTCACCGCCTCCTGCGCTACCCGGAATAGCCCCGCCTCGACGGACGGACTGAGGGGACCGAGGCGGTCATCGACCTCCACGTCGACCGAGGCACCGTCGCCCTCCGACGCGAGGCTGGCGAGGTCGGCCATGCCTCGTCGAGGCACGAGGTCCGCCTCGGTGCCGCCACGGAGCGCACCGACGGTCGCCCGCATCTCCGCGAGCGCGCGCGACGCCGCGTCTTCGATGGCGACCAGCGCCTCGGTCGCGGCCTCGGGACGCGTCGGCGCGACGGCGCGGGCGGCCTGGGCCTGAATCGCGATGGCGGTCATGTGGTGGGCCAGCGTGTCGTGCAGTTCGCGCGCGATCTCGACCCGCTCGCTTCGCCTCGCGTCCAGCACACGGGCCCGCGCGGCACCATCGCGGATGCGGAGGACGTACCCGCCCACGGCCGGGACCAGCCACCGCACGGCGGCATCCAACGCGGAGACACCGAGGAACCCGTACCCGTCCGCTGCCCACACCCCGCCCAGGCGAATGCCAACCGCTACCGCGACGAGGCCGACGCCGGTCGCGATGGACCGACCCGAACCCCAGCGAAAGAGGGCGTATGTGATCACGAGGATCGACAGGTCGACGCTGACGAGCGTGTCCGGCGCTCCCCGGACCATGCCGATGGCCCCCTCGCCCGCACTCCACGCCACGCGCACGAGGAGTGGCACGAGGAGGGCGAGCAGCGGGTTCGAGCGGCGCCACAGAAGCGCGAAGGGGACAACCGCGCTCAGCCCGATCGCGAGGCCCCGCAGTTCCGCCGCGTTCGACGTGGCCTCGTCCCAAACACCGAGGGAGACGAATGCGACGAGGAGGAGCCAATCCGCGACGGTCCTCTGCGGGGCACCGGGAGCCGGAGGGAGAGCGAGAAGAGAGCGAAGGGCATCGCGCATGGCACGAGGCTACAGACACCGCCTCGGTACCGCCTCGGCCGAAAGGACGAGACTCAAACCACCCGTTCGCCGGAGGCCCCCGCGCCGCAGATGCTCAACCTTGTGGCACCTTCAACCCCCAACGGTCTCATGACTCGTCTCCTCACCGCCCTCACCCTCGCTCTCCTTCTCACCGCGCCCGCATTCGCGCAGTCCGCCACCGAGGCGACCGCTGCCGCCGTAGACAGCACCGTCTCTGAAGACGTACTGGAACGCCACGTCGGGGGCTATGAGCTTCAGCCCGGCGCTGTCCTGTCCATCACGCGCAACGCCGACCGTCTCTTCGCCCACGTTCCCGGCCAGGACATCTTCATGCTGGACACGAGGTCCGAGACGGAGTTCGCCGTCGCCGCCTTCGAGGCCCGGATCGTCTTCAACCGCGCGACCGACGGAACCACCGAGAGCCTCACGCTCCACCAGAACGGGATGGTCATCACCGCTGACCGGGTGGAGTGATACCGTTTCATGGCTCTGATGTCTGGATGCCGTTCGGTCTCCGTGTGTGGCGGAGACCACGGACGACAGACCACCATCCGCCCGTGGTCCGTCGTCTGTGGTCCGTCGTCTGTGGTCCGTCGTCTGTGGTCCGTCGTCTGTGGTCCGTCGTCCTTTGGGGCACATCCTAACATCAGGGCATAGAATCCGTGTGATCCCGGCCGCTCACGCTCGCACGCTGCTCGTCTCTCAAGCAGCAGCCTCCATCCACCTCGGTGCCTCTTCAGAAGCACCGAGGCGGACCGCTGAAGCGAAACACGACGCCCAGCGGCGGACTCTCCCCGCCTCGGTGCATCTTGTAGCCTCACCGAGGCGGGGACCTCCAACGGAAGAGGCCGGGCACCCGCTGGCACCCGGCCTCACGCCTTCGGGCGACGGCCATTTCGGCCATCGCCCTTCCGCGATCCGATATCGAGATCAGCCGCCCTGGGCCTGCCGCAGCGCCTCGGCGCCGGACGAGATCTCGATGATCTCGGTCGTGATGGCGGCCTGGCGGGCGCGGTTGTACGTCAGGCGGAGGTCTTTCAGAAGCTCGCCCGCGTTCGTCGTGGCGTTCTCCATCGCGACCATCCGCGCGCCCTGCTCGGCGGCGTTGCTCTCCAGCATCGCGCGCCACAGCTGGTACTGGAGGTACTCCGGCACGAGGCGGTTGAGCAGCGCCTGCGCGCTCGGCTCGAAGATGTACTCCACCTCGCCCTCGCCCGCCTCGGTGGACTCTGTCGCCACATCGGATGCGTCCTCCATGACCGGCGTGAAGAACGTTTCGGCCGGGATGGGCAGCAGTTGCTCTGCGACGCGGTTCTGCGAGATGGTGTTTTTGAACTCGTTGTAGACCACCTCGACCAGGTCCCATCGGCCCGCGTCGAAGCCCTCCACGGCGATCTGGATGACCTCGCCCGCGATGGGGAAGCGGAGATCGTTGAAGGCGCCTCGGAAGTCGCCCACGAGATCGTAGCCCCGGTTGGCGAAGTACTCGTGCCCCTTCCGCCCCACGGCGAGGACGTGCAGGTTCTCCTGACCGAGGTGGGCGTAGTCCTCCTGGATCCGCGCCTCGACCACCTTGAGGAGATTCGAGTTGAAGGCACCGGCCAGTCCACGGTCGCTCGTCACCACGACGAGCAGCACGCTCGCCACCTCCTCGCGCGGCTGGAAGAGCGGGTGCGCGAGCGGGTCGAGCCGCTGGCGGAGGTGCCCGATCATCTCGCGGATCTTGAACGCGTACGGGCGGGTGGTGAAGATCCGCTCCTGCGCCTTCCGCAGCTTCGCCGCGGCCACCATTTTCATGGCGCGCGTGATCTGCTGCGTGTTCTGGACCGTGCCGATCCGGTTGCGGATGTCTCTGAGGCTCGCCATGCTCGCCGGGACTGGGGATGGGTGGGACTAGGGACTGGGGGAACCCGAGATGGAGAGCGAGTCCCCAGTCCCAGGTCCCCAATCCCTACGCTGCGACCGCAGCGTCAGTGTAGCGGGTCGCGATGTCGCGCGCCTCCTGCTCGAAGACCGACGTGATCTCGTCAGAGAGCTTACCGGAGGCGATCAGCGCGTCCAGGGTGTCGCGGTCCTTGAGGCGAAGCGCCTCGCGGTAGTCCGCCTCCCACGCCTTGATCTTGGACACCGGGACATCGTCCACGAGGCCCTGACCGGCGGCGTAGATCACGGCCACCTGCTCCTCGACCGGGACCGGCTCGTACTGGCCCTGCTTGAGCACCTCCACGAGGCGAGCGCCTCGGTTCAACTGGCGCTGGGTAGCGGCGTCCAGATCGGAGCCGAACTTGGCAAACGCCTCCAGGTTGCGGTACTGCGCGAGGTCGAGGCGGAGCGAACCCGAGACCTTCTTCATGGCCTTGATCTGCGCGTTGCCGCCCACACGCGACACCGAGATGCCCACGTTGATGGCCGGGCGCACACCGGCGTTGAAGAGGTTGGACTCTAGGAAGATCTGGCCGTCCGTAATCGAGATCACGTTGGTCGGGATGTACGCCGAGACGTCACCGGCCTGCGTCTCGATCACCGGCAGCGCCGTCAGTGAGCCGCCACCCTTGACCTGACCGCGCAGGTCGGCCGGGAGGTCGTTCATGTCGCGCGCGATGGCATCGTCGTTGATGATCTTCGCGGCGCGCTCCAGAAGGCGCGAGTGGAGGTAGAAGACGTCGCCGGGATACGCCTCGCGGCCCGGCGGGCGGCGAAGGAGAAGCGAGACCTCGCGGTAGGCGACGGCCTGCTTCGAGAGATCGTCGTAGATGCAGAGCGCGTGGCGGCCGGTGTCGCGGAAGAACTCGCCGATGCAAGCGCCCGCGAACGGAGCGATGAACTGGAACGGGGCTGGGCTGGAGGCCGGGGCGTTCACGATCACCGTGTACTCCATCGCACCGTAGCGCTCCAGCGCTGCCTGCAGGGATGCCACGGTGGACGCCTTCTGACCAATGGCTACGTAGACGCAGTACACCGGCTTGTCCCCGGTCTCGTGCGTCCGCTTCTGGTTGATGATGGTGTCCACCAGCACCGCCGTCTTGCCCGTCTGGCGGTCGCCGATGACGAGCTCGCGCTGCCCGCGGCCAATCGGCACCATCGAGTCGATGGCCTTGATGCCGGTCTGGAGCGGCTCGGTGACAGGCTCGCGGTAGATCACGCCCGGCGCCTTGCGCTCAATCGGCATCTCGAAGAACGGCCCTTCGATGGGGCCCTTGCCGTCGAGGGCGTTGCCGAGGGGGTCCACCACGCGGCCGAGCATGTTCTCGGAGACGCGGATGGACGCGATGCGACCGGTCCGGCGAGCCTCGTGGCCCTCCTTGACCGCCTCGGCGTTGCCGAAGAGCACCGCGCCGACGTTGTCCTCTTCGAGGTTGAGGATCATGCCGGTGGCGCCGGTTTTCGGGAACTCGATCAGCTCGCCCGCCTGGACCTTGCTCAGGCCGTAGAGGCGGGCGATGCCATCGCCGACCTGGAGGACGGTGCCGACCTCGTAGACGTCGGTGTTGGCATCGAAGCCGCCCAACTCCTCGCGGAGAACAGCGGTGACTTCATCGGGGCGAATCGCGGTGGCCATGTCGGGGATGGGGTCAGTGGCCAGTGGCCAGTGGGGTCTGTCGGATGCGGTGGCGCGAGGCGGGGCACGGCTGCCTGCCCTCTCACGACCGGCTTAGTTGAGGCTGACAGCGGCGCGCTCCTGGAGGTTGGCGCGGAGCGTCTGGAGTTGGTGGGCGACGCTGCGGTCGTAGACCACGTCACCGAGGCGGACGACCAGCCCCCCGATCAGCGACGGGTCCACGGTCATCTTCATGCGAACCGTCTTGCCGGAGCGCGTTTCGAGCGAGGCCCGAAGGCGGTCGGCCTCGTCGGACGAGAGGGGCTTCGCGCTGCGAACGGTCGCCTCCACGATGCCGAGGCGCTCGTCACGAAGGGCGGCGTACGCCCCAACGGCCTCGCGGATGAGGTCCTCGCGATCCTTCGAGATGAGGAGCCGCAGGAACCGCATCGTGAGAGACGAGACCTTGCCGTCGAAGAGACGGCCGAGGATGGCGTCCTTCTTCTCGCGCGAGACGACGGGGCTCGTGAGCGCAGCCGTGAGTTCGCGGCTCGAGTCAAGCGCGGACTCCAGGGTCTCAACGTCGGCGTCCACGGTCTCGACCTGGCGCTGGGCCTTGGCCTCCTCGTAGAGCGCGAGCGCGTAGCGGCGGGCGACGGGGTTCATGGGGTGGAGGGAGCGGGGATAGGAGACAAGAGAAGAGGGGATTCATTCATCCCTCCATCGCTCATCCCGTGTCCCTCAGTTTTTCGGAAGCTCCGAGATGAAGTCGTCCACGAGGTCGCTCTGCGTCTTCGGGTCGATCTCCTTGCGGAGGATCTTCTCAGCGCCGGAGACTGCCAGGGCGGCGACTTCGGAGCGGAGTTCGGCGAGGGCCTGGCGCTTCTCGCGCTCGATCTCCTCGCGGGCGCTCTCGCGCATGGCTGCGATCTCCGTGCGGGTCTTCTCGATGTCCTTCGAGCGGACAGCGTCCGCCTCTTCGCGGGCTTCGCGGAGGATCTGCTGCGCTTGCTGCTCCGACTGGCGTCGGGCGGCGTCGTTGTCGGCCTGGAGCTGCTTCGCCTCGGTGAGCGCGCGGTCCGCCTCGGTGAGCGAGGTTTCGATGCGCTGCTCCCGCTCTTCGATGCCGCCGATGATCACGGGCCACGCGAACTTCCAGAGCAGGAAGAGCAGGCCGCTGAAGGCGATGAAGATCCAGAAGACGGTCCCGGCGTTGGGCGCGAGGAGGTCGGCGGCGAGGATGAAGCTCATGGGTAGACGGGCGATGCGAACCCGAGGCGCCTCCCGGTGCCTCGGCTCCCTCCACAGAGGGACCGAGGCGGACCGGGAGGCCGTTCCCGGGCGCAAAACGGGACGCCCGGCCACTGGTGCCGGGCGCGGGTCGTTTACAAGCCGGCGGGCGCGCGGAGCGCCATCAGGATGCAGACGACGAGGCCGAACAGCGCCGCACCCTCGATGAGGGCAGCCGCGATGATCATGGTCGTCCGGATGTCACCGGCGGCCTCCGGCTGGCGGGCCGAGCCTTCGAGGGCGGAGGCAGCGAGGCGGCCGATGCCGAGACCGGCGCCGAGGAGGATGAGGCCTGCGCCGAGACCGGCGCCGAGGTAACCAAGTGCGAGGGGATCCATGTCCTTGTGTAGAGTGAGGGTGGTGATCTACGGGAGGGCGCGGTCGCGCCCGGGGTGTCGGTGAGGCCTCCGCGAGGAGGCGGAGCGCTCGTCAGGCCATGGCCGCCTCGGTGCCGACGGTGCGCTCGTGGAGTTTGTGGGGGGTCTGGCCATTCGCGTGGGCCACGGCGATGTCGTGCGTCGTCAGGCCGTGGTCCTCGGAGTGATCATGGTCGTGCTCATGCTCGGCAGCGGCCATCCCGATGAACAGCGCGCTCAGCATGGTGAAGACGTACGCCTGGATGAAGGCCACGAGCACCTCCAGGCAGTAGACGAAGAGCGTCATCAGCATCACCGGGACCGTGGTGCCCCACCCGGCGCCTACGCCGAAGTCGTTGCGGATGAGGAAGATGAGCCCGATCAGGTTGAGGATGATCAGGTGCCCCGCCGTCAGGTTGGCGAAGAGACGCACGGCCAGCGCGAAGGGCTTCGTGAACAGCCCCAGGAACTCGACCGGGATGAGGATGGGCTTGAGCGCCACCGGCACCCCCGGCGGGTTGAAGATGTGGCCCCAGTAGTCCTTCGTCCCCGCGATCTGCGTGATGACGAAGGTGAAGACCGCCAGCACGGCGGTGATCGCGATGTTGCTCGTCGCGGTGGCGCCGAAGGGAACCAGGCCGAGCAGGTTGCAGAGCAGGATGAAGAAGAAGACCGTCAGCAGGTACGGCAGGTACCGGTTGGTCTTCTCGCCGAGGTTGGGCCGCGCCACCTCGTCGCGGATGTAGAGCACCACCGTCTCCAGCGAGTTCTGGATGATCCCCTTCGGAGCGCTCTCGCGCCCGACCCCCCGCTTGTACTTCCCGGCCATGCGGAAGAAGGTGATGCAGAGGATGGTCATGGCGAAGACCGCGAAGAGCACGTGCCGCGTCGGCGACAGGTCGATCACGATTTCGGAGCCGCCCGCCGCCACGATGTTCGCCTTGTAGGCGCTCTTGAGGTACGTCGACTCGTCGATCGGTCCCGCCTCGGTGCCCTCCGGGCTTGCCTCATCCTTGGGCTTGACGGTGTAGGCATCGGAGAGGATCGCGGCCTTCGAGGTTCCGAACGCATCCACGCGCAGCCCGCCATCTGCGCCACGCGTCACGAACAGACGCGGCAACTCCACCTTAGTGAAGGGGAGGAAGTCGAGATAGTTGCCGTCGGCGGTGTGACCGACCGCGTCCAGGGTCTTCGGCTCGTCGTCATCGGCCGCCTGGGCCGGTGGCGCGAGCGAAAGGGAGACGAGGAGCGCAAGGGCGAGGCCGAACGGGAGCTTCAGCATAGGGCGCGTCAAGCGGGGGTAGTCACCGGCGTCTCGGACGCCGACGCCTGGGGGGAGCGACGGAGGAGCAGAAGAACCTCGGCCGCGAGGCCGATGACGAACGTGACGCCGAGCCCTCCGATGAACGGGGCGACCTCGACGGACGTGAGAAGGAGAATGCCGACCACCACCGCCAGGACCGCAAGCATTCGGAACAGCGTGCCTCCGAGCGCGATGACGGCGAACACCTGGTAGCTCCGCCCCTCCGCAACTCGCGCCGTGACCACGCCCACTATCGTGTGGGCCAGCCCGAGGGACGCGCCGAGCAGGAAGCTCGCGAGGGGGGTCATGAGTGGAGCGGAGAAGGGGTCTGGATCGACCTCCTTTTGGGGAGGGCAACCAAGCTACCCGCCGCCCTGAGTAGGCCCCCGCAAGGGGGGGTGAAAACACTTCGAAGGGACGGACAGGGCTTGCGTTTTCGTCGCGCCCGATTCCGCCTCGGTACCGGTCCGCGTCACCGAGGCGGTCGGTTCGACGCGTCCGCTTCGTGTGCGAGTCGGATCACCAGCCCGATCACGCCGAGGAAGCCCAGGACCGCCCCGACCAGCACCCCCCACGGGCTCGTGCCCGCGAACTCATCCAGCGCCCACCCAGCCCCAACGAAGAAGAACATGGACAGGGCGATCTGGAGCCCGATGGTGAGATATGGCCCGGCCTCGCGCATGCCCTCCTCGTAGGACGACGCCACGCCTTTTGCAGAGGTCGTTCGGGGTTGGTAGTGGGCAGGTGGCGGCTCTACAGCGTCCTCGTCTTCCTCGCGAGGCTCCCACTTCTCGCGCCACTCGCGGTCGGAGGCCTCCCAGGCGTCGGGCTCGTCCGGCCACGCCTCATCCGGCGAAGCGTCGTCCGCCTCGGGACCGAGGCGGTCGGGGTCATCGGCAGGACGGCGGCTCACGCGGCGTTCTTCGCCTCGGTGGCGGGTGCACTGCGCGTGCGGTCCCCTCGCGACTCACCGGAGCGACGCTGCCCGGCGGTCGGCCCCATCTGACAGCGGCCGTTGAACGTCGCGCCGTCCTCAATCACCAGCTTCACCGTCTGGATGTCGCCGTCGATCACGGCCGTCGGCTTGAGCACGAGACGATCCGAGCACCGCACGTGACCTTTCACGCGCCCGCCCACCTCGGCGCTGGACGAGACGAGTTCGCCGTCGATCACGCCGCCCGGCATCACGACCGTCCGGCCGTCCACCTCCACGTTGCCGTTGACCGTGCCTGAGACGTGGACGTTGCCTCCGGCACGAAGCGTCCCCTCCACGACGGACCCGGACCCGATGATGTTGTGCTGGTCAGCGGAGGACACGGGGGCAGAGGTGCGGGTCTTGGCCATGGGGAGGGGGGATCCAGACGGGGACTCCGAGGCGGAACGGAAGAGGGCCATCGGGGCAGGAAAGGGCTGGCGGGTCTCGCCTGAGAAGGTCAGCGCCCGCGTGAAGGGAGGATCAGGTACGCGGCTGGGTCCTGCGCCAGTCCGTCGTGCCAGATTTCGAGGTGGAGGTGCGGCCCGGACGTCACCCCGCCAGAGTCGCCCGAGAGCGCGACGGTCTCGCGATTTCGGACGCGGTCGCCGATACGCTTGAGCAGGCGCCCGTTGTGCTTGTACACCGAAAGGTAGCCGTCTGCATGCTGGACAGCAACGGTCCACCCGCCCGCATCGGTCCAGTCCGCGAAGACCACGTAGCCCTCGCCGATGGCGCGCACGGGTGTCCCCTCGTCCGTCGCGATGTCCAATCCGAAATGCCCCGAGGCGGCATGGTATCCGCGCGAGACCACCCCGTCAAGGGGCGGCGGGACGGGAAGCCGGAGGCTCGCGAGGTAGGCTTGGGCGGCCGGACTCGGCGCCGCGCCCTCTCCCCTGGCCCGGAGGCCCCGGAGCGGAAGCGCCGGTCGCTCCACCTCGGGCGTGTCCACACCGAGGCGGAGCGGTTGGCCGGCCTCCGCCTCGGCGAGGTCGTCCTCCGAGGGGAGTTCGATGGCTTCGGGATCGAGGAGCATCTCGTCTGAGAGGTCGCCCGTGATCAGCGCGCGAAGCTGCTCGATCTGCCGATACTGCGTCGAGAGGGAATCTTCGAGCGCGGCCGCGCGGCGGGCGTTGTCCTCGGCCGTGCCGCGAAGTTCGGTCGCCGTTGGCCCGGCGAGGACCCGGCGCAGAGGAGTCAACACCACCAGCACAATCAGGACCGCCGCGAGCAGCACCGTCCCGATCACCGTCGCGTAGGCCGCATAGCTCGGCCGCACCTCGTACTGGCGCGGCGTGCTCATCGTGTCGGGCTCCAACAGGATGACCGTGCGGGGAGCACCGGGGCGCGAGAAGAGGTCGCGGAGGAAGTCGAGCATGAGGCACGGCACCGGAGGCCGCCCGTCGCGTGGATTCGGTGCAGACAGCGCACAGGGCGCGCTTTCGCTTCATCTGCACAGAGGGCCATCTAACTTAGTGGGCTACTTCGGGGTCGCTCTTTTGGCCCCGTTGAACTCTGACCGAAACCCTGCCCGGAGGATGCCGGGCCACCCGACCAGCTTCGCGCTTCTCATGCCCCAGCACAAATCCGCCGCCAAGCGCGTCCGACAGGACGCCAAGCGCCGCCTTCGTAACCGCCAGCACAAGGTTCGCGTCCGCACGCTGATGAAGGACCTCCAGGCCATGACCGACCGCGCAGCGGCCGAGCCCAAGCTTCGGGAGGTCAAGGCCCAGCTCGACCGCATGGCGACACGGCGGATCCTGCACCCGAACAAGGCGGCCAATCTCAAGAGCCAGCTCGAGCGGCACGTCCAGTCGCTCTAGGGCCTCGCCTCTGGCACGGTGCTTCGTGTCTACCGGCCGTGTCACCGCCTCGGTCGGAACAGGTGGAGGAACCGGAAGTTCTCGGCTTCCCCACCCGCGTGACCCCGATTCCAGACGGTGTCCACTGATCGGTCCAGGATCGGCCCAATCCTTGCAAGCGGCCGATTCTCTTCGGATACTTGGACATCCCGCTCTGCGGGGCGTGCTGTCCTTTCCGGTACCCCTCACGTCCATCTCGGCGTCTGCCACTCCCCCTCTGGCTCGCCCCTCACCCCCACCCCCTCCTCCATGGCTTTGAACCGACAGGAGACGACCTCGACTCTGCGTCTCTCCACCGCCATCCTGCTCGGGTGCACGGCGCTGCTGCTCGCCACGTCGGCTCACGCGCAGATTGTCCGGCCGAGCAACTCCATCTACGTCGCTCTGAAGGGCGGCCTCACCGCGTACGGTGGCGACCTCGACCAGAACTATGACGTGCCGAGCGCGACCCTTCAGCCCCCCACCGGAACTGACTGGCTGACCGAGAACTTTGGGTTCCTGATCGGCCCCGAGATCGGGTACCAGTTCACGGAGTCCCTCGGCTTGGGCCTTGGCTTGAACTACGCACAGTACGCTGCACTGGATTCTGGCTTCCCCGTCATCCTCCAGAGTTCAACTGATGCCACGACCTACAGCGTGAATCAGGGATCGGAGACGCTCTACAACGCAACGGCTGCGCTCCGGTACATGCCGTTCCCGTCGTCTCGCCTCTCGCCATACGTCAACCTGGGGGCCCAGTTCACGTTCGGAAGCGACAACCAGAGCGCGGAGATTCCGAACAGCGATGGCACCACGCGGACGGTCAACATCAACCGAAGCGTCGGTGTCGGTCCCTACGCGGGCGTCGGCCTAGACTACATGCTCGGCGACCGTCTCTCTCTCTTCCTCGAGGCCGACGTCTCGTGGATCTTCGACGACTGCGCCGTGGACGGCACGAACCCCGGCGCACGGACGGCGAGCAACCAGAGCTGCTTCCCCGATGCGAGCCAGATCGGCACGTTCGGAGACGACTCCGACTACGACAACCTCGTGATGTACGGCGGCGGTCTGAAGTTCGCCTTCAAGAAGCCGTACACGGAGGTCGAGGTCATGCGCCTCGAGTGCCCCACGGGTGAACTCATCGCGGGCGAGTCCGGCTCCTTCATGGCGATCACGAACGAGGACGCCACCCCGCCGATCAGCATCTCCTGGGATTGGGGCGACGGCTCCACGGGAGCGGGGATGAGCACGTCCCACACGTACCGCACGCCCGGCACCTACACCGTCACGGCAACCGCAGCGGGCGACTACAACGAGTCGATGGACACCTGCGTGGTGACCGTCGTGGAGCCGCGCATCCCGCCGCAACTGACGGCCTGCCGGATCACGCCGTCCCAGATCGGCCTGGGCGAGACCGTGACTCTGAACGGCAGCGTCAACAACGACGCCTCGCAGCCGGTCTCCATCTCGGTGGACTGGGGCGACGGCGACAGCGACAGCGGGGTCACCTTCCCGACGCGTCACAGCTACAGCGATGTCGGTTCGTACACGGTCACGGCGACCGCGACCAACGCGCACGGCTCAGACACGTGCACGGCGATGGTCACCGTCATCGACACGTTCTGCGCTGATGTCTCGGAGCTCAACTCGGTCTACTTCGAGTTCGGCAGCGCCGCCCTCACGGCCGACGCTCGCGAGCGCCTCGACGAAAACCTCGACGTGCTCCGCCGCTGCTCGGACATCAACGTGCTCATCCGTGGCTACACGGACGACCGCGAGGATGATCAGCTTCGCCTCTCCCAGGCTCGTGCCGACGCCATCCGCGACTACTACGTCGCCAACGGCATCGACATGGACCGCCTCCGTGCGGAGGGCCTCGGGCAGGACCCGAACGCCAACTCCAAGGAGGATCCGGGACCGGGTGACGGCCGCGCCCGCCGTGGCGACTCCATCCCGGCCGACGGGATGTTCACGCCCACTGGCATCTCGCGCCGGTAGCTCCACGTCCTGACCGGTCGGCGGTGGCCTAGCGCACCCGCTGGCTGGACGTGCCCGGAGGGCGGCTCGCACTGCGCGGGCCGCCCTCCTCTTTTCTGCCCATCCCGTCTCGGGCCCGAGGCGGAACGATTCTCGCGCCCTCGCGCGCGACACACGAACGTCCTCTGACCGCCGTACTCTGACCTCACGCCTTCCACCCGACGTCATGCCTCGCACGTTCACCCTCGCTCTTCTCGCGGCCGTCCTCGTGGGCTGCGGCCCGGCCAACAGCCAACCTGCCGACTCGTCCGAGGAGCGGAAGGCCCTTCTCGTCGCCAACCTCAAGCACGAGTTTCCTCAGATCGCAGACCTTCCGGTCTCCATCGATACGCTGGTGGCCGTCTCTGCCGGGATGGATGAGGGCACCATTCTGATCGCTGGGCAGCCGCCGCAGCCGTTCCTCGTGACGCGAGACAACGCCGCGCTCTACCTCGTCGCCTCGGAGGCCATCAACGCGAGCCGCACGGCGGACGAGTTGGCGCAGGCGCGCACCGAGGCAGGTGAGGCCGAAATCGCCGAGGCGCGTGAGCGGGCCGAGGCCCTCGCGACGGCAACGGCGGGGCTCCCCGTCCGAGGCAATCCCAACGCGCCCGTCACCATCATCGAGTTCTCGGACTTTGAGTGCCCGTACTGTCGGCTCGCCTCGTCCACGGTCGAGACGGTTCTGGAGCAGTACCCGGAGGACGTGAAGCTCATCTACGCGCACTTCCCGCTGGGCAACCATCCATGGGCAACACCCGCCGCCATCGCGTCTACCTGCGCAGCCCAGCAGAGCAACGAAGCCTTCTGGACGCTACACGACGCTTACTTCGCACAGCAGCGCGAGATCGAGGTGACGAACGTGATCGCCCGGTCTCGCAGCGCCCTCTCCGGGTCCGGGATTGACCTCGCGGCGTGGGAGACCTGCGCGACGGACGAGTCGTCCGAGGCCTACCAGGTGGTGTCTGCGTCCGTGGATGCCCAGAGTGCCCTGGGCGATGAGAACGGCGTGAGCGGCACGCCCGCGTTCTTCGTCAATGGGCGCTTCGTCAACGGCAACCAGCCGCTGACGGTGTTTGTGGAGGCCATCGAAGCGGCTCGCGCCGACGCGGAGTAGCCGACCCATCCGTACGACACCGAATGACCGAGGCGGACACCCCGCCTCGGTGACCGTACGAGGAGCACCGAGGCGAGTCCAGACCGCGCGAGACGGGCGCTACGAACCGCGCGCCATCGCGCCTGCCCGCCTCGGTCCGGAATTAGCCATTGGGGCAGAGTCGGGGGCGTCTGGCCAGCGGTTCTGCCACGTCCTCGCGAGACCCAGGAGGGGCCTTCTCTCACGAGGGGTGGACGACTGCTGCCGGAGGTACAGGCTGTTGTCCTCCCGCGAGGCAGGCGCCCGAAAGACGGAGGAGTCCGCCTCGGTGCTCGCGCCTCGCCAAACCCCCACCCGGTTGCGGGACGCCACAGAGCACACGGGCCGTGTGTCTGCACTTGTGTGGCTGCCCGAGCAGCGTTTGATCCAGGGGCCTCGATGCAGGGGGACCACAGACAACGGCCGTTGTTGAGCGGTCCTCGGCCGGGTCGTCCGTGGTCTCAGGGGAACCGGGGGCACCCGACCGACCTGCCGAGTGCTCAGCGCAACGCACCCACCACCAGTTCGCTGAACACGATAGGGTCACGGTCTGCGACCCGAACGACCGCTCACGGCAGAGCGACGAAGAAGCGCAGCGGCGGTCCGCTGTCTGTGGTCGGCGGTCGATTGTCCGCCTCGGTGCCCCGGAATGGTTCGGAGACGGTAGACGCCACCCGACGCAGTCCGCCCGAATCCCCCAACGAAACGGCCCGCCTCGGTGAAGAGCACCGAGGCGGGCCAAGTCGTAGGACGCCGAGGCGACCCGGTTACCGCGTCACTGTCAGACGCGTCACGCGCATCTCCTCACCGGCCACGAGCCGCACCGCGTACACGCCGCTCGCCAGAGACCGCACGTCCACGACGGCCGTCCCGACGCCCGCAGCCCGCTCGCCGTCCACCAGCGTCGTGACGGTGCGCCCGAGGAGGTCCACCACATCCACCCGAACGGCGCCTGCCGTCGGCAGCACGTACCGGAGCGTCGCCTCGCCACTCGCCGGGTTCGGCACCGGAGCGCCGAGGGCGAGCACGAGGCCACCGTCAACCTCCTCACTCGTGGAACGCGGCGGGGTCACGGCCAGCATGAACCGGGCCGATTCACCACGGGCTCTCGTCCCGGGAAGGGCGATCGGCCTCGGGGCAGGCACGGTGAGACCGGCCTGCGGCGAGAGAGACTCCGGAGTCACCTCAAACGTGTAGCTCGTCTCGGACCGAAGATCCACCTCGGTGCCGGTCTGGGTATCACGGAGCATCACCGTCCAGTCCGCAGGGAGGCGGTCGAGCGTGGGCCACGAGAGCGTGAGCGTCTCGCTGCTACCGGCGGCCCGGACGTGCAGGGGGATCTCGGACGCTCCCTCACGCAGAGACCGCCCCTCGTGCCCGCGAAGAACCGGCTCGCCCTCATTCGAGATCGCCTCGAAGGCCAGCAGGACGTGAGCGGGGTCGAGCGGTGCAAGTTTCGCAAGGTCGAACGGGTCCTCGCCCACCGAGGCGAACTCGTCGAAGTAGAGCACGGCGCCGTGGTCCGCGAGCGGCTCCTGGCCGTCGGCGAGGTCCGCCTCGGTGAGTTCGAAGGCGAGGAAGACGCGCTCATCCGCCTCGCGACTGAGCATGCCTCCCGTCGTGCGGGCGGACTCCGGGATGGTGAGCGTTCCCGCCGTCTCGCCGTACGCAAAGAACCCCTGCCACGGCGCGACGACCGGCTGTGTGGTAGAGAAGGCGTAGCTGTTTGAGCCCGCGTTGTAGATGGCGAAGACCGGTGTGAAGAGGTTGCCCGCGCCGGTCCACGAGGCTGCGCCCGAAAGATCGAGGCTCTCACCGAACGGGTTGCCGAGCATGTTGACCTTCGTGTTGTCATCGTGGAGCGTCACGTCCACGTCGGAGGTTGTGGGCGCGGCGCTGACAGCCAGTGTGAAGGGCAGCGCGATGCTCGGGTTGGTCGGCCCGTCCGTGAAGTCCACGTCGTAGAAGTACCACCAGAAGCCCTCGCCGAGGGGGAGCGCCTCGCTGCCGCCAGTGGGCGGGAAGAACGTGATGCCGTCGTAATCGGTGAGGATGTTAGGCACCGAGGTGGGATTCCCTCCCGGGTTGTTGATCTCGTCGAAGCCCGGGATGCCCGAGAGACGGTTGATCTCCGCGAGGTCTGCCACGGTGAGCCCTGGAGCGGGCGGTGCGAGCAAACGCCAGCCTGCATTGCCTGCGACAGCCTGGGCGGAGGCGAACGCCGCAATGGCGAGGTCGCCCCGGACGAAGCCGTTGCCGGTGCGCCGGTCGTAGCCAGCGGCTGTGCCTGCGGAGGCCGTGATGTCGTCGGCCGTCCCCTCAAGGGCGGCATAGATCTGACTCGGTGAGATGGTGCCAGGGCCGCCGGCCACCTCGAGCATCAGCGCCGCCACGGCCGCGAGGTTGGGTGCGGCAGCACTCGTCCCGAAGAAGTTGGGGTTGGTGTCGGGGTCTTCGGTCGCGTCGAAGCCGAAGAACGTGTTGTTGTCCGCATCCGAGGCGGTCACGTCAGGCTTTTCGCGGTCCTCGGGTGTCGCCTTGAACGTGCCGTCTGCATTAAGCCGAACCAACACACCACCGTACGCCGTGAAGGACTCCGGCACCGCCTCGGCGGCTGCCGTGAAGGGGGGCGTGTCGAACCACGGCGCAGCACCCACGCCGAAGGCACCGGCAGCGTTCGCGTGACCATAGGACGTAGCGCCACCGCTCTCCCCGCCACCGTACTCATTGAACAGACTGTTGCCGCCAAAGGGGACCACGGCCACCTGACGTGCATCTCCTGAGCAGCGGAGGATCAGGATGTTAAACGTACCGGTCCCGTTGAGTTCTGCGGACTCAAAGGGCAGACCCGATGCGGCGTTGTTGGAGTCAAAGACATCAACCGTGGACCCGCCCAAAAAGAAGCCGAGGGCATAATCACTGGTCGGCGCCTGACCTGCTCCCGCGAGGACCGAGGGCTCGTCGTAGTGAAGACTGTAGTTGACGGCTCCGGCCTGCGATGTGGAGAGCAGGAAGTCCACACCGGGACCCGGGTCAAAGTCGTGGAGGTCGCAGACCCTACCCCCGACAGTGACACTCGTGCCAGAGTCTACGAACAGGGCCTCATAGCCACGGTTGCCTGCGTTCCCTGCGGAGGAGAAATACGGGACGCCCGCAGCGAAGGACGCATCGGCGGACTGCGCGATGATGCCATCCTGGAAGTAGGGCTCGGAGAAGTAGATGATGTCGTCCACCACTACGTCCGATCCCGCGTTGCGGAGATCCGTGATGCCCTGCGCGAAGCTAGCCTGGCCCTCAACAGCAGTGTGAAACGCGAAATCAGCGCCCGGCGCCACGTCGAAGGCGACCTCGATCATCGCGCGCCCCTCGTCGATTCCAGGACCGGGAGAGTCAAACTCGTCCAGCACATTCACCGAGGCGGGGAGGTCCCCCGAGGTCACGCCGCCCGCGGCACCGCCTCCAGCGGTCGCCGTGTCGTAGCTGTCCGAGAGAACCCCGATGGTGATGCCAGAGCCGTCAATGCCGTACTGTGTCCGCGCGCCGTCCACGCGGAGCGCCACGCTGGCCTCTCCGATGATGGATCCAGGGCGGGCATCGCGGACGGCACGCAGCGCCTCGATCTGCTCTGCCGGGATCCGATTCACGGCCGCGAGCGCCGCCGCGGCGGAACGGAGCGTGCTGAGCGCCGCCGCATCCGCGATGGCGTCCACGGGGAGCCGACCGGAGACGATGTGCCGGAAGCGGCCGGTCTCCTTGAACCCGAGGGCTGCGAGATCGCTCGCGAGCGCATCCACTCCGCCCTCGGTGTGCGCGAACGCGTCAATGATCACGCGCTCACCCGCCACCGCGCTCAGGCCCACCGCCTCGTCGAACGACAGGCGAGTGAGACCAGCGGCTTGGTCTGCGAGATAAGCTTGTCGTGCGGCGTGAAGGGCCTGGAGCGTACCGTCGAGGTGACGGAGCGGGCCGGTCATGGCGTCGGCGGAGACCGCCGCGCGCACGTCGTCACGGCTCAGAAGAGACGTCGAGGTGGACGTGAAGGACGGCTGCGCAAGCGCCGAGGTGGGGAGGATCAGCGTCGCGCATACGAGCAGGGCGACGAGAGCGTAGAGGACTCGCATCGGGGTGGGGGGTCAGCGTGTGAGAATGGCGGCCCTCGCACGAGAGCCACAGATCGGCAGATCGGCAGATCGGCCGTTCCGGCCAAAACCTAAGCCACCCCAGCCTCAAATGCCCAAAAACTAGCCTTTTGGGTACCCAGCGGCCCGCCTCGGTGGCTCCGTGGGGAGCACCGAGGCAGGCCGAGAGAGATACCGAGCGGTGAACGGCTAGGGGGTCATCGCGCCACTACCGCCCGCTGCGTCAGCACCGCGTCAGCGGATACGAGCCGCACCACGTACACGCCCGCCGCCAGCGTGCTCGTGTCCCACACCACGGCGTGGTCCCCGGCGACGTACGCGCCCTCACCGAGGCGGGCCACCTCCCGGCCCTGCACGTCGAAGACCGAGAGTGCGATCTCGCCGGGCGTCGCGAGGGAGAAGCGCAGCGTCGCCCGCTCGCGGGCTGGGTTCGGCATCGGAGGTGCAAGCGCGAACGCGGCGTCTGCATCCGTTGCTGTGGAGGTCGCCTTTGCGGGGGACACGAGAAGCACGAACCGAGGCGACGCATCCCCGGTGGCGAGGGCCTCGGGGGCGCTCGGGATTCGGGGGGTGCGGAAGGCCCCCCGAGGGGCGACCGCCACGGGCTCCACGTCGAAGGCGTAGCTCGCCTGCTCGCGGAGATCCACCTCGGTACCCATGTCCAGGTCGCGCAGGGTGACGCCCCAGTCGTCTGGCAGACGGTCGAGCGACGGCCAGGAGAGCGTGAGCGACCCGCTCGCTCCCACCGCGCGGACGTGGAGCGGGATCTCCAGGTCCCCGTCTGCGGGCGAGCGTCCCTCGTGCCCGCGGAGAACGGTCTGCCCGTCCGCCCCCTCGGCACCGAAGGCGAGCGAGACGTACGCCTCGTCCACCGGCGCGAACTCCGCGAGGTCGAAGGGGTCGGTTCCAGCCGAGGCCAACTCGTCGAAGTAGAGCACCGCGCCTCGGTCGGCGAGCCGGTCCTCGCCGTCAGCGGGGTCGTCCGCCTCGGTGAGTTCGAGCGCAAGGAAGACGCGCTCATCGACCTGTCCCTTGCGGAGCGTCCCGCCCGTCGTGCGCGCGGTCTCCGGAATCGTGAGTGTGCCCGCGGTCTCGCCGTAGGCATAGAAGCCCTGCCACGCGCTCACCACGGGCGTCGTCGTGGAGAACGAGTAGCTGTTCGCGCCCGAGTCGTAGATGGCGAAGATGGGCACCAGGAGGTTCTCCTCGCCCGGCCACGAGCCCGCGGTGGACAGGTCCAGGCTCTGGCCGAACGGGTTGCCGATCAGGTTCACCTTGTCGCCGTCGGCGTGGAGGGCCACGTCCACGTCCGAGGTCATCGGCGCATTGCCCGTCGCGAGGGTGAAGGGCAGGGCGTAGCTCTGGTTCGTCGGTCCGTCCGAGTAGTTCACGTCGTAGAGGTACCACCAGAAGCCCTCACCGAGGCGGAGCGGGTCGCTCCCTCCTGCCGGTGCGACGAGGGCGGTGCCGTCGTAGCCGGTGAAGAGGTTCGGAACGGACGGTGGGCTTCCGCCGGGGTTGTTGATCTCGTCGTAGCCGGGGATGCCGCTCAGGCGGTTGAGTTCGGCGAGGTCGGCCACGGTCATCCCCGTCGCGGCGGGCGCGAAGAGGCGCCAGCCCGGGGTCCCTTCAATCGTCGCTGTGGCGGTCTCGCCGTTGACGATGAGCGTCAGCGGGACGGTCAGGCTCGGGGTGGACGGATCGTTGGAGGCCAACACCAGGTCTGCGGTGTACGTCCCCGTCGGGAGCCGCGCCGAGTCGAACGAGACCGGGAGGGCCTCGGAGTCCCCTGGCTCGACGGAAACGATCCCGGTGGGCACGCTCGCGAAGCCGATCGAGGGAGGCGTCCGCGGGATGCGAACGGCCTTGTTCGAGGTCACATACGCCTCGTTGAACGCCACCTCGATGCCCTCCGTCCCGGCGTCGTTCTCAACCCCGACCGTGGCCGAGGTGAGCGTTCCGCTCATGGTCTCGTACTGGAACTCGATGGTCCCATCGCTGGAGAGGAGGGCTTGGAAGGTTAAGGGAGCGGAGGTGTTGAAGCGAACGACCTCCTCCCACTGAATCACGAACCGACCGTCCGGCAGCGTCCCCGAGTAGATCGTCCCGCCAGAACTCGGGTCGAGGTCGTCCCAGAACGGAGCGATCACACCGTTGGGCGTCGAACTGTCCGGGATGGGTTCATTCCCGAAGGCCGACGTGTTCGTGCTCATGGCGATGAACCCGTTGGTGCTCACGATGATCTGCGTCCGGTCCGTCCCGTAGAACGGGAAGAGAAACGGAAGCGAGACGGTCTGGCGCGAGTCGTCGTCGCTCGAGATCCCGAGCGCAGTCCCCGTTCCCGAGATGTCCTGGAACGCCACCGCGGGTCCCCCGGCATCGTCGGAGTCGACGAACGGGTCAACGGAGGGCACGAAGTTCTGCAGCGACGGGGTGACCCGGAGCGTCGCAGCACCCGATGCGGCCGCGTTGGTGATCGTCACGTCTCGCATGGCCATCTCGTCCGTGCCGAGCCCGAGCGAGACGGCGCCCGGCGAGACCGCGAGTACCGGAGGATCGACATCCTCGAAGGTGAACTGCGTCACGCGCGTGCGCCAGTTGAAGCTGGAGGTGGCCGGGTAATACTGGTTGGTGTACCAGAACGTCTCGTCGTCGGTCGGGTCGATGGCGAGGTGTGTGTAGTCCCCCCAGCGGCCCACGCCTCGGGTGGCAACGCCGGTGCCGGTCTGCGAGCCCGTCCCGGCGAAGATCTCGGTCTCAGGGATGTCCAGGACGCCCGTGCCTGAGTTGGCCGCTGTCTGCCCCGCGAAACGGATGGACGGGAAGACCGAACTCGACGAGACGGAGTACCCGACCCCGATGTCACCATTGCCGTTCATCGCGACGGATCCCATCCAGCGGTGCAGGCCATCGGTTGGGGCGTAGGTGCCCTGCTGGTGGATGCTCCACGTGCCAGTGCCCCCGTCGCGGAGTTCGTACCAGCGCACGCCCGCGACGCCGGACGCGTCCACGGTGTGGTTGAAGAGGAGCATGCCATGCGTGCCCCGGTTTCGATACTGCGTGCGAAACATCCCGCGCGGACTGAGGGGGTCCAGTCCGTCAGACGTGCCCGGCTGCGGAATCCCGACCGTGCGGGACGAGTAGGGCTGCGTGGCAAGCGTAGCGAGCCGATTGAGCGTCGAATTGGAGGGCGTGGTCCAGTCCGGCGTGAGCTGGTTCACCGCGATCTGACCCCCGTTGATGGCCGTAAACAGACCCGAGGTACCGGGCGGCGGCGATGGACCATCCACATCGGCGGGCAGCGGCGTGGAGGTGGAGGTGTCCTGGAAACGGATGGACTGTGCGGGCAGCCCCTGGAGCATCTGGTCCCGTTCCAGGACCACGTACTCGGAGTAGAGGAAGCTGAATGTGCTCGCGCTGAACGTGTTCATGCCCACGTAGTACCCGTCAGGCCAGACCCCCACCTTCGGGTAGTCCAGGAATTCCGTCCAGGGGAACTCGTACTGGTGGTAGGCGCCCGTCGGGTCTGGTGTGGCCGAGATGGCGACGCAGAACGCGTACGGGTTGAGGGCGAACTGCGAAATCATCCAGCGATCGGCGATCTCGTCGTAGAGCACGATGGGGTCGCCGTCGTTCTTCAGTTCACACTGGCCACCGAGGCCCTGCCAGAACGTGTTGTTGTTGACGGGCCCGACGAGCACGTTGCCCGCGCGGTCGAAGATGGTCGTGCGCGAGTTGACCATCTGCACGTAGTGGTTCGGCCCGACGTCCCCGCTCGGATCCGGCGGGGCGACGTTCGCGACCGGCGTGGCCTCGAAGTCTTGCAGGATGCTGCCCTGCGCAGCCCGGCGCGCCATCGCGGCCATTCCGAAGTCCCGGACGGGGTCTTTGAACCCTGAGACCGGATCCGGCTCCAACGCCTTGCCGAAGACGTGGAACTTGTTGGGCACGAGAATGGGAGCCTGGCGACGGAGCGTCGTCGAGGGCCGCATCGTGCGGACCGGCACTGACGTGTTGACGCGGGTGGCGGGCACCACGGTAGGCTCTGGAGAGGCCGAAGCCGCAGGTGCCTGGGCGGCAGCGGGCACCACGAAGAACGTGGCAGCGAGGAGGGTGAGGAGACGCAAGGGGATACTGAATCGGGTGGGTGGGACCGTCTCCCACGATACGGAGGTCGTCCCGAGCGTGCCCGATACCCCTCGCGATTGGATCGGGCGGCCCCACTCCGCCTCGGTCTCACCGGGGAGACACCGAGGCGGTCCTGTCCGCTGGCCGGGCCGAAATGGGCTCGGGCTTCACCGCCACGGGCGGCACCGCCTCGGTGCTTCCGCGTAGACTCTGGCGTCTATCCTCCGCGTACTGTTTCCCCTTCTGGCATGGCCTCCAACCTCTTCGGCGCCCGCGACACGCTGACCACGTCCAGCGGCCACTCCTACACCTTCTACCGCCTCGATGCTGCGGCTGAGGCCACCGAGGCGGACCTCTCGCGACTCCCGTTCTCCATCAAGGTCCTCCTGGAGAACGCCCTCCGTCAGGCCGACATGCCCGGCCCCGTCGGCGAGGACGACGTGCGGAACCTCTGCGCCTACGAGCCCGCTGATCCGGCCGACGTGGAGATCCCCTACACGCCCGCCCGTGTCCTCTTGCAGGACTTCACCGGCGTTCCGGCCGTGGTCGACCTTGCGGCGCTCCGTAGCGCGATGGCCCGCAACGGCGGCGATCCGGAGGAGATCAACCCCCGCGTCCCCGTCGATCTCGTGATCGACCACTCCGTGCAGGTGGACAGCTTCGCGCTGCCACAGGCGTTCCAGATCAACGCAGACATCGAGTTCCAGCGCAACGCCGAGCGCTACGAGTTCCTCCGCTGGGGCGCGGACGCGTTCGACAACTTCAGCGTCGTCCCCCCGGAGCGTGGCATCTGCCATCAGGTCAACCTGGAGTACATCGCGAAGGGCGTCTGGACGACCGAGGGCGACGACGGCCTGCCCATCGCGTACCCGGACACGCTCGTCGGCACGGACTCTCACACGACGATGATCAACGGCCTCGGCGTACTCGGCTGGGGCGTCGGCGGCATCGAGGCCGAGGCCGCCATGCTCGGCCAGCCGATCTACATGCTCATGCCGGAGGTCGTCGGCTTCCGCCTGACCGGCCAGCTCGCCGAGGGCGTCACCGCGACAGACCTCACGCTGACCGTCACGCAGATGCTCCGCGCGCACGGCGTCGTGGGCAAGTTCGTGGAGTTCTTCGGCACGGGCCTGAGCGCGATGTCCCTCCCGGACCGCGCCACCATCGCGAACATGGCCCCTGAGTACGGCGCCACGATGGGCTTCTTCCCCATCGACCGCGAGACCGTCGATTTCCTTCGGCGCACCAACCGGAGCGAGGAGACCGTCGCGCTCGTGGAGGCATACTGCAAAGCGCAGGGCCTCTTCCGCACCGACGACACGCCGGACCCCGAGTTCGCGAGCGTCCTGGAACTGGACCTCAGCACGGTCCAGCCGAGCATGTCCGGCCCGAAGCGCCCGCAGGACCGCATCGTCCTCGGTGACGTGCAGCGCGAGTTCAAGGAAAGCCTCACCCGGCCCGCCTCCCCGCAGGGCTTCGGCCTCTCGGAAGACGCCCTCGGCAACACCGGTCGCTACTCGGATGCAGCGGGCAACGAGATGGACCTTCGCCACGGCGATGTCGCCATCGCGGCCATCACGTCGTGCACCAACACCTCCAACCCGAGCGTGATGCTCGGCGCGGGTCTCCTCGCGAAGAACGCCGTCGAGCGCGGCCTGAGCGTCAAGCCGTACGTCAAGACCAGCCTCGCGCCCGGCTCGCGCGTGGTCACGGCCTACCTCGAAAAGGCCGACCTCCAGGGGTATCTGGACCAGCTCGGCTTCAACCTCGTCGGATACGGCTGCACGACCTGCATCGGCAACTCCGGGCCGCTCCCGGCGCCGGTCCAGGCCGCCATCGAAGAGGGCGACCTGATCGTCTCGGGCGTGCTCAGCGGCAACCGCAACTTCGAGGGCCGCATCCACTCCCACGTCAAGGCGAACTACCTCGCGAGCCCGCCGCTGGTCGTCGCCTACGCCCTCGCGGGCACGGTGGACATCGACCTCCAGAACGACCCCATTGGGCAGGACCGCGACGGCAACGATGTCTTCCTTCGCGAGATCTGGCCCAGCCAGCAAGAGATCCTCGACGCCATCAACACGGCCGTTACGCCCGAGCAGTACGCCACGCTCTACGACGGCATCGAAGAGTCCAACCCGCGCTGGAACGATATCGAGATCACGGGCGGCGCGGAGTACGACTGGAGCGAGGACTCCACGTACATCCAGGAGCCCCCGTTCTTCTTCGACGTGACGCCGGAGGTGCCGGAGATCCAGCCGGTCCACGGCGCGCGGACGCTCGTCAAGGCCGGTCCCTCTACTACGACGGACCACATCTCCCCCGCCGGGGCCATCCCGAAGGGCGAGCCCGCCGGGCAGTACCTCCAGGACCACGGCGTGGAGCCGAAGGACTTCAACTCGTTCGGCAGCCGCCGCGGCAACGACCGCGTGATGACGCGCGGCACGTTCGCGAACATCCGCCTCCGCAACGGCATAGCGCCAGGCACCGAGGGCGGCTGGAGCACGCACGTGCCCAGCGGCGAGGTCGGGTTCATGTACGACGTGGCGATGCGCTACAAGGACGAGGGTACGCCGCTCGTCGTCTTCGCGGGCAAGGACTACGGCATGGGTTCCTCGCGAGACTGGGCCGCGAAGGGCACGCTGCTGCTCGGCATCAAGGCCGTCGTGGCGGAGAGCTTCGAGCGGATCCACCGCAGCAACCTCGTCGGCATGGGCGTCCTCCCGCTGACCTTCCAGGACGGCAAAACGCTGGAGACCTACGGCCTCGACGGCTCGGAGACGTTCGACCTCCCCGTCTCGGACGACGTGCAGCCCGGCGACACGCTCACGATCACCGCCACCAAGGCGGACGGCTCGGCGGTCGACTTTGACGTGCGGATCGCGCTCAACACGCCCGTGGAGGTGGAGTACTACCGCCACGGCGGCATCCTCCACTACGTCCTTCGCGACTTCCTGAACAACGCGCTGGAGCTGGCCTGACCCGCCTCGGTGCGTCGCGAGAACTCCGCCCGCCTCGGTCGCTCCGCGAGGGCACCGAGGCGGGTGGCTCCTTCCCTTTTACCCGCATGACCGTCATCCTCTCTGGCGGGTCCGGCCAGATCGGGACGCTTCTCGCGCGAGCCTTCCACGCGGACGGGCACGAGGTCGTGGTCCTGACCCGGAGCCCGGCACCTGCGCCGTGGCGGACGGTCCAGTGGGACGGGACGACTCTCGGCGAGTGGACGGATGAGTTGGACGGTGCCGATGCGCTCATCAATCTCGCAGGGCGCAGCGTCGACTGCCGCTACACCCCGGCCAACCGGGCGGCCATCCTGAACTCGCGCGTGGCGACGCGCGTGCTCGGCCGCGCCCTCGCGAGCGTCTCTCGTCCTCCTGCGCTCTGGCTCCAGTCCAGCACGGCCACGATCTACGCCCATCGCTTCGACGCCCCCAACGACGAGGCAACCGGGCGCATCGGCGGCGATGAGCCCGACGCGCCCGAGACGTGGCGCTTCAGCATCGACGTGGCGAGGGCGTGGGAGAACGAAGCCGAAGCCACCGTCCCGCCCGTCGTGCGGCTCGTGCTCATGCGTTCCGCGATGGTGATGAGCCCGGACCGAGGCGGCGTGTTCGACACGCTCCTCGGACTCGTGCGGCGGGGCCTCGGTGGCACGTCCGGCAGCGGACGGCAGTTCGTCTCGTGGATCCACGACGCGGATTTCATTCGTGCGATCCGGTGGCTCATCGCGCACGAGCACGTCGCAGGCGCCGTCAATCTCGCGGCCCCGCATCCGCTCCCGAACGCGGCATTCATGCGAGAGCTGCGCAAGGCATGGGGCACCCGAATCGGGCTTCCTGCGACGCGATGGATGCTGGAAATCGGCGCCCGATTCCTACGGACAGAGACCGAGTTGGTCCTCAAAAGCCGACGCGTCGTTCCGGGTTGGCTCGCAGCCGAGGGCTTTACGTTTGAGTTTCCCACGTGGGAGGTCGCGGCAGAGAATCTCGTCCACCGCTGGCGAGGCGGGGCATAGCAACCGGGCACTCCCGTCAGGAAGACGAGCGCGATCTCGAACGGTCTCAAGACCTTGACGATCGCTCCGACTCCGCCCGCCTCGGTCGCTTCACGAGCGCACCGAGGCGGGCGGTCTCGTTCGCGACCTGCACGTCGCCCGGGGTCGGGAGACCACCGAGGCGGAAGCACCTTCGCCAGAAGAGGACAAACCGTTCTTTAATTCGATACAGGATCGGCCGATAGGGAAGCCCACCTCGCTTCCCTTCGCTATGTCCATTCGGCACTTCCTCCTGGGCGCCCTGCTCCTGGGCGCCACGTCCGCCTCGGCCCAGAACGCGGCTCCGGAGACGTTCTACGGCCAGTACGTCCCGACCGCCTCCGTCTCGGCACTTCCCGCTACTAACGGCGCCACCACGGCCCGCAATCAGTTCCTCGGCGACCTCGACCCGCTCTCGATCTCCTTCTTCGACTTCGAGAGCGAAACCGCACAGACGACGACCCCAGCACGCGCCCCGAACTCTCCCCTCGAAAGCGAGACCATCGCACGGTTCGATGGATACGGCAGCGCCGCCGAGATCCCAGCCGAGCTCTTCGCGCGGAACGCGGCGGTTGTGAACCCGACCAGCGGCAACATCTTCGGGACCTGGGCCACGAGCGGAGACAACTACCTCTACGCCGTGGGCTACGATGGCGTCAACACGGGTGTGGACGCGAGCGTCCCGGACAACTCGACGGAGATCGCGCTCAGCATCCGGTACGCCCCCGGCAGTGTGACCGCGGGCCGCGCACCCCGCGCGTTCTCGGCCTTCGGCGCGTACATCTCCGACACCGAGGCGTACGACACGATTCGCCTCACGCTGACCCCCCTCGGTGGCGGGACGCCCGTGGTGCTGGACTACGGTCCGGTCACCAACGAGAACAACCAGACCGACGACCCGCGCGGCGACTTCCCCGGCAACTACCAGGTCTCGTTCGTCGGCTTCACCGACGAAGACACCCGGTACGAGCGGATCGACATCAGCTTCGTCGGCCGGGACAACGCGCCGGTAGACAACGAGGCATTCGGCTTCGACGACTTTGTTGTCGGAGAGATCAACCAGGTCAACGGCCCGCCCGTGGTGACCGATACCGACCGTGTGCTGGACCAGGTGGACGAGCCCGGCTGGCGGCTCCTCTCCGCGCCCGTGCGCGACGTGACCGTGGACGACCTCGCGCAGCAGAACGTCGTGCTCGGCGTGCCCGCGGGCGACGGCGTGACGCAGGCGCAGTACCCCTCCGCCGGATTCAACTTCTACGACGCCTATCAGGGCGGCACCCGCTGGGACTACGTGCCCGTCCCGACGACCGGCACGACCCTCCGCCCCGGACGCGGCTTCTGGTGGTACTGGTACGATCAGGCCTTCACGCCGAACGACCCGTCCTTCGGCGACGGCACGAGCGTGAGCGTGGAGTTGGACAACTTCCAACTCTCCGCGACCGGCCCGAGGCTGACGGGGCTCTTCTCCGAGGAGTTCGCGGACAACACCAACTGCGCCTCCAGCTTCACCACCTGCCCCGCAGGCTTCACGACCCCCAACGGAGACCCCACCACGGCGGGAGCACCTCCAGGCACCATCACCCCGAACGACGACGACTTCTACATGGTCGGCAACCCGTTCACCTTCCCGATGGACTTCAACGCGCTCTCCGCCTCGGGCGGGACGATGGCAGCGCAAGGCTTCATCTGGAACCCCGGAAACCCCAGCGGCCTCAACCCGCGCACAGGGGATGACATCGACCAGGACGGCCCCGGCACGTACGAGGTGGTCTTCGAGACGCTGCCCCCACCGATGGGAAGCCCCGACGATCCCACGCCGCAGAACGCCATCGCGGTGTGGAACGGGATGCTCATCGAGGTCGCGAAGGACGGAACCGTCGGGACGGCCCCGACCAACATCACGCAGCCCGTCACCTTCTTCTTCGACCCCATCGCGGCGGTCACCACGGAAGAGCCGCCGTTCCACGGCAAAGACGGCCCCGAGGCGGAGGCGGCCATCCGCTTCGCGATGTTCGGCGAGACCGCCTCGGGGGCGCTCACCCGCGACGAGACCACCTGGATCCGCTTCCGCGACGACGCCACGGACGGCTGGGACCGCACGGACGCCTCGAAGCCCGACTGGCCGGGCGGCGCCGTCGGCCTCATCGCCCCGATGGGCACCCGCGACGGAGAGCCCCGCGCACAGGCCGTGTTGGCCCTCCCGCACGGGTCCGCCGCCGTCCCGCTCTCGATCCTCGTCACCGAGGCGGGCACGTTCGACCTCGTCTGGCGGAGCGCGGGTCTTCAGGGCACGCTCCGCGATCTGGAGACCGGCGCCATCCTCGACCTCAGCGCCGAGCGGTACACGTTTGCCGCCGAGGCCACCGACGGCGAGTGGGCGCCGCGCTTCGTGCTGACGACCGCTGCTGTGGTGGACGCCGAGGCGCCCGCGACTCCGAGTGCCTACGTGGGCACGCCCGTCCCGAACCCCGCCAACGGCGCGTTTCACCTGGACGTGCAGGTCGGCGCGGGCGCGACCCTGTCCGTCTTCGACGCCCTCGGACGCCGCGTGCGGCAGCACCGCCTCGGTGCCGCTGAAACGAGCGTCGTGGTCCCCACCGAGGGTCTCGCTCCGGGCGCCTATGTCGTGATCGTGGAAGCGCCCGGCGTGCGAGAGACGCGCCGCGTGACGCTCGTCCGATAGACGACGCCACACGGCCCGTCCGCCTCCCCGCCCGCCTCGGTGCCGTTTCCGGCGCACCGAGGCGGGCGCTTTCGTTAAGAGAACCGGTGATGCGGTGGCGACGGCGTCCCACCTCGAGAGGCCGACCGGTGGAGGCACCGAGGCGGATGGACGCTCACGCCGAGGCGGGCACCGCCTCGGTGATCTGCAAGAGCGATGGTACAGGAAACGAGACTGATTCAAGGACCGGGTGCATCGACCGATACCGGCCGGCCACCATCCGCCCCTCCCCTTGCCACCTTTTCCTATGCGTCTCGCGTCTCTCATTGCGCTCCTCGCAGCATCGGTCACGTTCGTCACGGCTCAACCGGTCCAGTACTACGGACAGGACAGCCGCTTCCCGACGCAGTCCAGTCCGCCGTACGTCTTCACGGATGGGGCGCCGTTCATTGCACGGCAAGCATTCCTCTCCGCCCTGGACCCGGCGACGATCCAGAACCAGAGCTTCGAGTCGTTCACGGCCACGAGCGCGTATCCCTCCAACAACGCCAACTTCTCGGAGGCCCTCACCTTCTCCGGGGCTGTCGTCGGCCAGCCGATCACGGTCACGGCAACTGCGACCTCAGCCGGGTTCGTCAACCAGAACCCGAACGACACGCAGAACGGCGTGTACCCGACAGACGGAGACAACTTCCTCTTCGGTCGGCAGGATGTCGTGTTTGACTTTGGCGCCACGCCCGTCAACGCGTTCGGATTCTATCTCAACGACGTCGAGACGGTCGACTTCGTGCTCCTCATCCTAGACCCCGTCGGGCCTGGCGCCGTCGACACCCTCCGGTACGGGCCAATCCCGAACTCTGGGTCGACCGGCGACCAGCCTGGGGACGGTCAGCTCAACTTCGTCGGCTTCATCGACAAGAACACGGACTACGAGACCGTGACGGTCGGCTTCCCGGGGGTCGGCAACGAGGGCTTTGGGTTCGATGAACTCGTCGTCGGGGAACTGCCGCAGGTGATCGCG